>DASTOZ010000806.1:0-3976 GCA_035762365.1 Pyrinomonadaceae bacterium
TGGCTGCGCACCGCAATCGACGTCGGGTCCGAAGGCTGGGCACATTTCGACTACGTGAAGATGCCGGATTATCGCTGGGGCATCTTTCTCGAACCCGCGCAACCCGACGCGAAGGTCGGCTTCGGCGACAACTATGGCCGTCCGGCGTACCAGGAAGTCCCCGGCGAGTTTCGTAACGCGTTGCGACGCATCATCGTGACGCAGGGCGACACCGAGCCGGCGTCGGTCGAACAACAACGCCAGCTCGGCAAGACCTGCCCGTCGCTTTACGACTTGCGCAACCTGTTTCAGGTGAATGTCGAAGAGGGACGTCACTTGTGGGCCATGGTCTATCTTCTGCACGGCTACTTCGGACGCGACGGCCGCGACGAAGCCGACGATCTGCTTGCCCGTCGCAGCGGCAACGCCGACAAGCCGCGCATCCTCGAAGCGTTCAATCAACCCTGCGACGACTGGCTCAACTTCTTCGCGTTCACGATGTTCACTGATCGCGACGGCAAGTACCAACTGTCAGCGCTCGCCGAATCGGGTTTCGAACCACTCGCGCGCACGTGTCGCTTCATGCTCACGGAAGAAGCGCATCACATGTTCGTCGGCGACACGGGCCTGGGCCGCGTGGTCCGTCGCACAGCGCAGTTGATGAAAGAGGGCGACGTGCGCGAGCTCGGCGGCATTCCGCTCGACATCATTCAGAAGTACATCAACTTCTGGTTCAGCTATTCGCTCGATCTCTTCGGCGGCGAGATCAGCTCCAACTCCGCCGACTTCTTTGCCGCTGGTTTGAAAGGCCGCTACAAGGAACAGGAGCAGTACAACGAACACACGGCGGCGAATGAAGTCTTCAACATGAGCATCGTCGAAGACGGTCAACTGAAGACGCGCGAGGTGCCGCTGCGCAACGCGCTGAATGAAGTGTTGCGCTCCGAGTATGTGAAAGATTGCGAGAAGGGCCTGGCGCGCTGGAACAAAGTGCTCGCGGACGAAGGCCGTAGCGAACGGCTCTACCTCCCGCATCCGCGCTTTCATCGTCACGTTGGCGAGTACGCCGGACATTCATTCGACATCGCAGGCAATCTGATCTCGAAGGAAGAGTTTGAACGGCGCAAAGCGGAGTGGCTGCCGACGATCGAGGACCGCGAATACGTTCGCAGCCTGATGCATCCGGTTTACGAGATCGGGAAGATCGCCAACTGGATCGCGCCCCCGGCGGCGGGCATCAAGGGCAAGCCGTTCGATTTTGAATATGTGAGGCTTTAGACCATTGCAGGTTTCGCGTCACGATCAAAAACACGAATTCATACTGCGTACGGCGGCGCGCATCTTCGCCGAGAAGAGTTATCACTCGACGTCGATGCGCGACATCTCGCGAGCCACGAACGTGAGTCTCGCCGGGCTGTATCACTACTGTCGCTCGAAAGAAGAGTTGTTGTTTCTGATCCAGGACAACTGTTTCGGGCGCGTGCTCGAACGGCTCGAACAGCAGCTTCAGGAAGTTGACGAGCCGGTCGTGAAGTTGCGCATCTTCATCGAGAACCACCTCTCGTTTTTCGCGGCGAACATGGCCGAGATGAAGGTGCTCTCGCACGAAGCGGAATCACTTCGCGGCGATCTGCACGCGCATGTTTCGACGCGCAAGGACAGCTACACGAAACTCGCACGCAAGATACTTCAGGAAGTGCAGGAGCTGACGAACAACCGTGCTATCGATCTTACTGTGGCGACCTATGCATTGTTCGGAATGATGAACTGGATCTATAACTGGTACGACCCGCAGGGAAAACTCGGAGTGCACGAGCTGGCGCAGCATCTGACGCAACTGTTTCTCGGCGGGTTTTCGCCGGGGCTGCTGTTGGAACCCGTGAGCACGACGACGCTGCGCGTTGAAAACTTGAGTATTTGGAACCACGGATTAAACGGATGAAGGTTGATTACCAGACCCTCGACGGCGTTGCGGTTCTGACACTGAATGACCCGCCGGCGAACACCTACAGCTACGAGATGATGCAGGAGTTGGACCGCGCGATTCTCGAAGCACGCATGGATGAGGACGTGCAAGTGATCGTCATCACTGGCGCCGGTGAGAAGTTTTTCTGCGCGGGCGCCGATATCCAGATGCTCTCCGACGTCACGCCTGTTTTCAAGTACTACTTCTGCCTCCACGCGAACGAAACACTTTCACGATTGGAACAGACGCCTAAGCTCGTCATCGCTGCAATCAACGGGCATTGCGTTGGTGGTGGTTTGGAAGTCGCGATGGCTGCGGACATTCGCGTAGCACGCAAAGGCGCAGGAAAGATGGGACTGCCGGAAGTCTCGCTTGGCGTGTTGCCTGGTACGGGTGGAACGCAGCGGCTCGTGCGGATCGTCGGCAAGTCGAAAGCGATCGAGTTGATGGCGATGGGCCAACTGTTCGACTTCGAACGCGGGCACGAGCTTGGTTTGGTGAATCAATTGCTTGAAACCGAATCGGCGGAGCAATTCGCACAGATGGTCCACGAGTACGCGCGCCAGTTCACAACACCCAACAAAGCCGCAATGGCCGTTGGCAGAATCAAACGCGCCGTTCAGACCGGATCTGAAATCCCATTTGAATCCGCGCTCGCACTCGAGCGTGAATTGCAGCAACAATTATTTCAGTCCGAGGATGCTAAAGAAGGCATCAGCTCGTACGTCGAGAAGCGGAAGCCGCGGTTTGAAGGTAAATAGGCCTTAGGTCTTTGGACTTGGGCCTTTGTTTGTTGCGATCGATAAAAGACCTAAGACTAAAGTCCAAAGACCGAAGACCAACAGCCATGTACGAACACATTCTCGTCTCCGAAGCCAACTGCGTAACGACGATCACGTTGAATCGTCCTGACAAGCTGAACGCTTTCATCGGACACATGCGCCGCGACCTCGCGGAGGCGCTCGAGCACGCGGGCAGCAATCGCAGTGCGCGCTGCGTGATCATCACGGGCGCGGGTCGCGCCTTCTGCGCCGGCGGCGACATCGCGTTCATGGCCGAGTTGATGGAACGTCGCGACACAGACGAGTTCGAACGAATCCTCGGCGCGGGCCAACGCGTGATCACCGCGATTCGCACGATGACCAAACCCGTGATCGCCGCGGTGAATGGTCCAGCCGCGGGCGCCGGATTCAATCTCGCGCTGGCGTGCGATCTGCGCATCGCGTCGAGTGATGCGACGTTCAGCCAGTCGTTCGTGAAAGTCGGGCTGCATCCGGATTGGGGCGGTACGTATTTTCTGCCGCGGCTCGTCACGCTCAACAAAGCGTGCGAGATGTTCTTTCTCGGCGACACGATCGACGCCGCGGAAGCGCTCCGGTTGAATCTCGTCAATCAGGTTGTTGCACCAGCAGAGCTGGAGAGTGCAACGCTGGCGCTTGCCGAGCGGCTGTGCGCTGCGCCGCCGATCGCGCTGGCCGCGGCCAAGCAGGCCGTGTACATAAGCGACAGCGCGGACCTCGACGAGATGCTGCGTTACGAAACCGAGGCCCAGGTGCGTTGTTTCGAATCTGAAGACGGCCACGAAGGCATACGCGCATTTTTCGAAAAGCGCGAACCGCGGTTTACGGGCCACTAATCATGCTGAACGGAAAAGTTGCGCTGATCACCGGAGGTGGTCGAGGCATTGGACGGGCCATCGCAATCGCTTTCGCCCGCGAAGGCGCGCGCATCGCTATTGCCGCACGCACGTCCGAACAGGTCGAACAAGTTGCCGCGGAGATCGGCGCCAGCGCCATCGCTCTCGTGTGCGATGTATCGAGTTCGGAAAGCGTCACGCAGATGTTTGCGCAGACGCTCGAACGGCTCGGCGACGTCGACATTCTCGTAAACAACGCCGGCATCGCCGAAAGCGCAACGCTCGTGACGACGTCCGACGACTTGTGGGCTCGCCATCTCGCCATCAATCTCTCGGGAACGTTCTACTGCACGCGCGCCGCACTCCCTTCCATGCTGGAAAAGAAATGGGGACGC
>DASTOZ010000807.1:0-4468 GCA_035762365.1 Pyrinomonadaceae bacterium
GAAATTTTCCAGATAGCCTACGTAGCTAAAGATGCTCCTCGGACATCGATCGTCCTCGGAGTAATCGCCATCGTTGCCAGCATCGCGATCGGAGGATTCTTCGCGCTAATGTTCTTGATGTCAGATCCGAGCATCCGATCGTTAATGCAGTGAGGAATCAGGGGTTCTTTATGACTCCTGCGCTATCAAATCGTAGGCTCTCGCTCGCCTTTCGCCGCCCACTCAGTAGGAGGCCCTACTCATAAGGTAGATCACTGATGCTTACAATGCGACCTGCTCTTAAGATCCTTACAATCGTTGGCTTATGGCTCTTGTTAATTCTGGGTTGCGCGAGTCCTACGCTGAAGAACCGTAATACTCAGAGCGCGGCTAAGCCTAGCCCCACCTTTAAGACCGTTGAAACAGTGCCTAGTACTCGAGTTGATTGGACTACCGACGAGTACGATGATGACATGGGCCGGGGTCGGGTTAGGACTGCGGAGGTTCGCAGCACAAACGCTATTTCTCTTGATTCTCCATACGACGGCGAGCAGCACGCTACTTTGATCATTCGGAAACATCCGGCATATGGCACCGATGTAATTATCAAGATTGAAAAAGGCCAACTACTCGATAGCGAATATCACAGCAAGGTGCTTGTGCGTTTCGATGACGACAAGATGCTCGCGTTTAGCTCAGTTGGTCCAGACGATCTAAGTTCTGAGTCTCTCTTTCTCAGGGGTAATGTTGGCTCTCAGTTTATTAACCGTATGAAAACAGCCAAGAGACTTCGCGTTCAGGTTCCCGTCTACCAGGGCGGCATGCAGCAATTGGAGTTCAACGTTCGCGGATTCACTTGGTAGCGAACGGAAACCGCGGAGAGTACGGCGACGGTTTCGTCAGCTTATTTCTAACGCGCGCGAGGTTTATATATAACGCCCAAGGCATGACTACGTTTTTGCTACAGCGCGCATCTACGACTGCCGAAGGGTCTAAGCACTGAAGTTGCAAGTTATTGATGGTGAAATATTTATTTGGAGGCGGCGATCGGAATCGAACCGATGAATAAAGGTTTTGCAGACCTCTGCCTTACCACTTGGCTACGCCGCCACTCGGAAGGTCAAACGCAGAAGGCGGAGAGATGAAGTAAGTTTACTCGAAAGCGCCCAGGCTTTCACCCTCCATCCCACCGCCTTCTGTTGAATCCTGGAGCGGGAGACGAGACTTGAACTCGCGACCCTCGCCTTGGCAAGGCGATGCTCTACCACTGAGCTACTCCCGCTTTGAGCAGCGTCGATTCTAGCGATTCGCTTCCGCTTGTCAAGCGACCCCCGATCAACAGATCCCGCAAATCGTTGACAAAGCTGATCAACTCGCATAATTTCCCTCGCAACTCGGAGGAACCCCAATGAAAACCAGTAGATTCTGCGTCGCTCTCTCGACCTTTGTCCTGTTGTGCCTAACCAGCGCCACGCTCGCACAACAGGGCTACAAAAAACCACCAAAAGAAGTGCTCGACATCCTGAACGCGCCGACAACGCCCGGCGCTTCGGTCAGCCCAACGCGCGACAACGTCATCCTCAGCACTGCGCTGCGATACCCGCCGCTCGCGGACCTCGCGCAACCGGTGCTGCGCATCGCGGGACGTCGCATCAACCCGCAGACAAACTCGCCATTCCGTTTTCAATACTCCGTGGGCCTGACGCTGAAGCGCATCCGCGACGGCTCGCAGATCAAGATTGAAACACCACCCGGTGCGAAGATCAGCGGTCTCGAGTGGAGCGACAACGGTAAACACTTTGCCTTCCTGAACACGACCGCGAATCGCGTCGAAGTCTGGGTCGGCGACGCTGCAACCGGAAAGATTCGCAACCTGAAAGGAATCACCATCAACTCCGCGCTCGGCAATCCACTCGGCTGGATGCCTGACAATCGCACGTTGCTGGTCCAACTTGTGCCCGCGAACCGCGGCGCCGTGCCTGCGACGCCTACCGTTCCACCCGAGCCAAACACGCAGGAGAGCTCCGGCCGCCCTGGACCAGTCCGCACGTACGAGGATCTACTGAAGAGCCCGCATGACGAAACCCTCTACGAGTACTACGCGACTTCGCAGCTCGCGCTGGTCGATACGATCAGCGGACGCGCCATTCCGTTCGGTCAACCCGCGATCTTCCTGTCAGTCGATGCGGCCCCCGGTGGTCATCACGTGTTAGTCACGCGCGCGCATCGTCCATTCTCGTACCTCTTTCCCGATCAGGCGTTTCCACGAGACGTCGAAGTCTGGGACACGAAAGGGAAGCTCGCTTACAAAGTTGCGAGTCTGCCGCTTGCGGATCAGGTGCCGATCAACGGCGTCACCACTGGACCACGTTCGGTGCGCTGGCGTCCTGGCGAACCCGCGACACTCGTGTGGGTGAAAGCATTGGACGACGGCGATCCACGAAAGAAGGTGGCCCATCGCGACAGCGTGCTGATGCTCAAGACGCCATTCACCGGCGAACCAGTCGAGCTGTTCAAGACCGAGCATCGCTTCACCGTCGGGGGTTTCGGCGAAAAAGGCGGGTTGATGTATTTCTCCGACTTCGATCGCGAGAAACGTTGGCAACGAACGTTCGTCTACTATCTCGATACGCCCAACGTTGCACCGAAGCTCATCTCGGAACGAAATCAGGGCGATCGTTACAAGGATCCCGGAACGCCTGTGACGCGCATCGTCTCCGGCCAGCGCGCGATCCTGCAAAACGGCGACTTCATTTACTTGATCGGCGCAGGTGCGAGTCCGGAAGGTGATCGCCCGTTCCTCGATCGACTCAACGTGCAGACGCTGAAAACCGATCGTCTCTTTCGCAGCGACGCCGACAGTTACGAAACAGTCGTCGCGTTGTTGAGCGACGACGGCAAACAGTTTCTGACACGACGCGAGTCGCCGACGGAAGCGCCAAACTATTTCGTGCGCACCGTTACCGACGTCGCAAGTGCGTCGAACTCCGCAGTCGGACGTCGTCCACTTACGCAGTTTCCCGATCCGACGCCGCAGTTGCGCGGGATCAAGAAGCAGTTGATAACCTACAAACGCGCGGACGGCGTGCAGTGCTCGTTCACGCTCTACCTGCCTCCGAATTACAAACCCGGCACGCGACTGCCGACTGTCGTGTGGGCCTATCCGCTCGAGTTCACCGATGCGAGCACTGCCTCGCAGGTGACTGGTTCAACGCAGAGAGCGACTTCGATCGGCGGCCCGTCGCATCTTTTCTTCCTGCTCGAAGGTTACGCCGTGCTCGACGACGCGACGATGCCCATCGTCGGCACACCGGAAACCGTCAACAACACTTACGTCGAACAGATCACGATGAGCGCGAAAGCCGCGATCGATAAAGCCGTCGAGCTTGGCGTTACGGATCCGGACCGCGTCGGCGTTGGTGGTCACAGCTACGGAGCGTTCATGACGGCGAACCTGTTGGCCCATACCGACCTGTTCCGCGCGGGCATCGCGCGCAGCGGCGCTTACAACCGCACGTTGACACCGTTTGGTTTTCAGAACGAGCGACGCACGCTCTGGGAGGCGCCGGAGATGTACTTGAGAGTCTCGCCTTTCATGTACGCGGCGAAGATCAATGAACCGATGCTGATGACCCACGGCGAGGCTGACGACAACACAGGCACGTTCCCGATTCAATCGGAACGCATGTACCAGGCGTTGAAAGGACAAGGCGCGACCGTGCGGCTCGTGATGCTGCCGCACGAAGCGCATGGTTACGCGGGACGCGAGAGTATCGAACACGTGCTGTACGAAATGATCACGTGGTTTGACAAGTACGTGAAGAACGCAGCGCCACGGTCCAAAGACACGAGCACCGATCAGAAGTAGTTTTTTATTAGTTCGATCTGTGGAGTTGAATCGTCGGGTAAGACGACGGTGACGACGTCGAACCGATAAGCTTCGTTTTCTAACTCAAACAAACGGCGGTAGGCCCGCGCAGCACGCGCGACCTGCCGCCGTTTGCGTAAGTCGACGTTTACCTGCGGCGGCGCAAACCAGTCAGACGCGCGTGTTTTGACTTCAACGAAGCAGAGTGTTTCGCCGTCGTAAGCGATCAGATCGATCTCGTTGTTGACGACAGCGCCGCGGAGGTTTCGACCAACGGGGAGCGTGAAGTTTGCGGCGACGAGACGATAGCCGCGCTGTTCGAGATACGCCGCGGCGTAAGCTTCTCCGAGTTTGCCGAGTTCGATGCCGCGTGAGTACGACATTTTGCTTTGTGCTTTGTGCTTTGTTCTTTGAGCTTTGCACTTTGTTCGCAATCGCTGCTGTGATTGGAATGCGAGTAGTTATGCTTGAGAACCAAGTACAAAGCTCAAAGAACAAAGTTCCTTTCTATTAGGCGT
Organism: Pyrinomonadaceae bacterium; assembly: GCA_035762365.1. Classification (GTDB taxonomy): domain Bacteria; phylum Acidobacteriota; class Blastocatellia; order Pyrinomonadales; family Pyrinomonadaceae; genus PSRF01. Next base: position 4,366 of record DASTOZ010000807.1, read on the forward strand.
CGCGATCGTACGCGACTTTCAACCAGTGTTTGACTTCATCGTCGATGTCGTCCATCGACGTGATCGGAATCCGGTGAGTGATTCGATCCTTCTTCGCAAAGCC
>DASTOZ010000808.1:0-5367 GCA_035762365.1 Pyrinomonadaceae bacterium
CGTCAGCAAAATCGGGCTCGTAGGCTGTCAAGAGTAATTGCACTTCGTTGTGGTAGGCCGGACTCATGGAGTCGAGCATGTGCTCCTCTATAAACAGCGACGCTGGATCATTGAGCACCGGAATCAGCCGTTTGATCAGAAGAAGGTCCTCAACCTGGTACACTTTCCACCGTGAACCGGAGTTGCGGCAGACAAGATAGTCGCCCGGAGCGCAGATAACAGAACCACTCGGAAAGGCTACTGTGATTTCACTCATTGATCCCCCTGTTCACTAATCACATCCGCCGCAACTGATGCTCTCTGTCATGCCGCTGCGCACCTTGAATAACGGACGTCCATTACGTGTCGCCGGTGTTTCGTTTGCATCGTTAGAGGTGGCTCGCTCCCTCGTAGCAGGTCTGAAGGAAGGACCGGTTCCGGGCCCATAGACCGGTCGATGCCCGTTCTTCGAGTAGACATCGGCGGGATCGTTTCCTGCCGAATCGACGCGGCCCGCCACGACATGAAAATCGCGGTGGGTAGGGCTGACAACCGTATTCTGATCGTCCTCGAGGTGCATCTCGTACTCCCACAGCCAAAACTTCACATCGCCTGCAGCGCAGGCTCCTCCTGACGGCGATTGAGGAGTATTGAAGTTCGCTGCGATTGCATCAACCGCGGCTGACGCAGGAGAGATGTCCTGATATGTCCGGGTAGCCAATCCGGCGCAATTGTACGTCGCGATATCGTTTGCCATCTGGTAACCACCGTAGCTGTTGCAGGCGGTTGCTCGATGGATCTTTCTGGAGACTCGTCCCTGTGATTGCTGGACCACATGGGTGAGCTCGTGCGCAAGCAAGTGCTGACCTGCGGCGCTCTCGGGTTGATATGCGGACGAAGAGAAATAAATGTCATTGTCGAGAGTGAAAGCGCGTGCGTTGACTTCTCGCGCCAGCGAATGTGCGCGAGCATCGTTGTGCACTCTCACCGACGAAAAGTCCCATCCAAAGCGGCTCTCCATCATCGACTGGGTAGACGGCGACAAAGGCTGTCCTCCGTTGTGACTGTGCTCGAGAGACTGCTCAAAACGAGCAGTCGGCGTATCGGCTGCTCCACTTGCGCTACGCTGCACTTCCTCGACCGGCTCCGGTGATGCTTCGCCGAACATAGGCACACTATCCACCAGGTTCTCGTCGCGGAACTCCTGGCGATAGATCTTTCGTTGCACGCCAAAGGAACTGATGCCGATGGTCGACTGGTTTCCCGCCATCACTTCATCGGCGACACGGTCCGCCTCCTGTTCGTGGACATCATCGGGTTGGCTGACTTCGAGTTTGGCCTGAATGAACCGGCCCAAGCCGCGATTGCCAAGTGCTTTCTGAAGGTGACTAAGAGGGTCAACAGAAACTTCAAACGACGACGCGGGTTGAGCCGAAGGTCGACTCACGTCCGGCGTCTTCGCTTCGCTGCTTTTGGTTAAGGCTTGTTGTTCCATATGCGTTATTGGCTACTCCGTGATCGCTTGGGGCCCGACGAGCGGCCCGCCGTTGAATCTGCACTAACGACTCGATGTCCGCGCGGCTATATTTCTCGCAGGGCGCGGGACGATCAGAATGAATTCCGCGGCGTTGGAAGATGAAGCGATTGTCTGGTCCATTTATTCCTCAAATCCTGTCATCCAGCGATGCCATTTCTCAACCGCCGCGGCACGTGCCGCCACGTCGTCTGAATAGCGATAATCACCGTTGGCGCGCCATTCGACTCGAAACTGTTCTTCGGCAGTCGCATCCGGAAATCCTTGTCCTGGTACAAACCCGTGGTGTCGCATCAGGATTTGCTCGACCGCGCGTTGCGCGCGAAGACGAGTCGTTTCGTTCTCGTCCATGAGCAAACCCAGCAACGACGGGAGCGCCGTAACACCCATCTCACCGAGTGCGAAGACAGCCGGTGTCATATCTCCGTGAAGTTCATCCGGAGCATCGCCGATGGTTTGCACGAGAGCTGCCAAAGCATCGGGATCGCCTATCCGTAACAAACCCACCGCCGCGGAAGATCTGACGCGTTCGTTCTCGTCCGCAAGCCCGCGCTTGAAGGCATCGGCGCCCATCGGGTCGGCGATCTGCGAGAGCGCGTACATCACTTGCGCGCGGTGGCCACCGGAGAATTCTTTGAGCATTGCCAGCAATGCGGGAACAGCCTCAGCGCCGATTTCGATGACGGCTGCCACGCCTCGATTCTGAATCCTCACGTCTTCCGAGCGTAGTTGTGCGAGCGCCTCGCTTAACGACTCATTCGATAAACCCGACATGCAACCTCTCAACTATTTAGTTGGCGCAGTGGACGCGCCACGGTTCTTGTAGAACTCGTTGAATTCGTGCACTGCCGCTCCGAAAGTAGCGGATGGCCCACGATGAACAGTGGCGGCCTCACCACTTATTTTCCCGCCGGGATTTGTCACCGTGTATCCCCAACGTACGGTGCCATAGATGTAACCGGAGTTCACACTCTTCGCTGCCGTTTCAAATGAGAATCGGATACTGCCGGCAGTCGCGGGGTGGTCCCAAAGCGAAGCGTCAGTCACCGTCGTCCCGCTCTTGCTGCCGTCCTGACTATGGGTGCTGTTAGGCCAATACGTGCGATAGTACGGCGAGACATTAGCGCTTTTTTTCGTGGTGCGCGGATTAGCAACAGCCGCCGAATGATCGACGAAATACCCTGGCTGAACACCCGTCTTGTCATTAGCAGTTGTTTGCATCGAACCGCGGTCGGCTTCTGCGCCGGTCCAAACGTATTCGCCTCCGGCGTCGAGGTCTTCAGTTCGCACGACCTGAAGCAGCTTGATTACGGAGGCATCGGGCGCCGTCGCGCTGGGAGTGAACTTAATAGTTCCGGCGAGTCCGGTTCTACCTTCTGCATCCGTCTCCTCGACAAGATTCAGATCGAACGTGCCGTCGCGGACCGAGTCCGTCTTGACTATATCGCGTTGTATAAGGGGCGCCGCGACTCTTGAAATCGACTGCGCCGGGATCGGGCTGGCACACAGATGGTCGCGTATCGCGAGTGAGCGCGAGGGCCTGCGTTCTTCGAGCCTGGTTTGAATAAATTCGCCCGTTGCGCGATTGCCTAGCGCTTTCTGCAATTGATGCGGGGGAAGTAGCGGAGACTGAGGAACCCGGCACGGGCCAGGATCGGAACCCTGCTTTTTGTGCGTAGCCGTTTGGCTGATTCGTTTGCGTTCCATGTTCACCCCGTTATGTGATCGGCTTTAGCGAAGCTGCACAGATGAGATTCTTGCGCCGCGTTGTAAACAGAAACCAAATGGCCACGCCGCCGATCACAACGCTGATGACTTGCGGTAACGACAAGAATGAAAAGGTTCCGCGATCGTCGTCGCGTAGAAACTCAATGAGAAAACGTCCAAACGCATAGAACGCAAACAAAACTGCAAACAACTCGCCGTCGCGCTTTTGCTTTTTGCGATATCCACGCAGCACAAAAAAAATCACCAGTGCGTAGACCGACTCGTAAAGCTGGGTGGGATGCACCGGCAAAGAAAGCTGGTGCGGCGCGATCAAGCCTGCGTCAAGCTGGCTGAAGTATGGACCGCTGTCTTCGGGGAATCTCAAGGCCCACGGAAGGCTCGAGATCTTTCCATGACAACAGCCATTCAAAAAGCATCCAAGGCGGCCAGGAACGATCGCCAAAGCGATGGCGGGAGCACAGCAATCGAGGAACCTGGCAACCGGAAGCCGTTGCCACCTCGCGGCTAAAATAGCTGCCAGTCCGCCTCCGATGTATGCGCCATAACTCGCCAGGCCGCCCTTCCAAATCTGAAAGATTTCAAGCGGTTGTTGCCGGTAATAATTCCAGTCCTGTAGAACGACGTACAGCCGCGCGGACACGAGAGCGGCGGCGATGGCGATCACGCATACGCGCCACACTCTTTCAGTTTCCAGTCCGGCTCGTTCTCCTTCTTTCGTGGTCAGGTAAAGGCCCAGGACGATCGCGACCGAGAGCGCAATTGCATAGTCCGGCACGAAAAACCCGGCGCCGATTTGATGCATGAAAAAATCTACGATTCTCGATCGCATCGCCGTTTGCTGATCCTCCTATTTGCGCTTCGCTTTTCTCGACCTTCGCCGGATCATCAGGATGCCTAACACAGATATAAAGGACGCCAGCGCGAACTTGTTGTCGCGCCCCGCGCCACAGCCTTTTGGTCTGGGCGCCTGTGGGCCATCAAACACATCGCCCTGGTCAGGCTTCTCTGAACGATTTGGCGGGACAACGTTGATAATGCCCCAACACACGTTTCCCAGGTAACGGAATAGTTCATGCGCTTTTCCGTCAATCATCCGCTTCTGGCCGATGTCTTCATAACCATTGATGCATAACGTCGGTATCACATCGCGAATTGGAATGGCTTTTGCGGCCTGCGCGGCGCGCGGGGAGTTAAGACTTGCTTTGACGAAGGTCGGAGTGTCAGTGGAAGTCTCGATGGCCGGAGCCTGAGCGCTACCGCCTCTGCGCTCCACAATCTTTACCCGAAATCCGGTACCGGTGTTGTCCGGGTAAAAGCCTGCGGCATCGTTGATACCGAGCGCTAAAAACTTGGCATTCGGCGGAACATCCACCTGCACTCCATCTCCGATCACGAAACCAGTCTGGAAATTGTCCCAGGAGCCGACCAGCGCGCCCAGCGGAGCGGTGGGCACTAATAAGAGTTTGAACTTCTCGCCGACGCTGCGCACGGCCGCCTGCAAAACCGAGTCGGGCAATCCACTTGGGCCGTTCGGCGGAAGCAGCTTTCTGCTGCCGTCAAGGTCGACATGCTGTGGGTCCTGTGCGGAGAAAGCGTAGTTAGCAATCAGCAAGGTAGTGCCGCCATTAACTTTCACATACACAGGCGGCTCACCCGAAGGTATTTTGGCGTTGACCTGAAAACCACCGGCCTTTGGCGGCACCACGAGATTTTCCTTGATCGTCTTTCCGATAACATCGGCCGCAGGAGCTTTGAGCCGGAGTCGCGCCTGTAGTGAGTCTTTGCCGGCGATACGCGCAACGAAGAGATTCGGTGCATTGAGAGGCTGGACGCCATCAAGCTGGAAGTCCCAGCCATCCTGCCGATTCATGTTTTTCGTGTCCACTTCAAAGAACATGTTCCTGCCCACTGCCGGATTGAAGTTACTGAACGCTGCATTGCCCGCTCTCCAGGCAAATTCATTCGCGCCGCCTGCTCCTCCGGCGCCTCCACCTCCTCCACCGCCGCTTGCCGGTGCAACAGATTCAAAGTCCATGTTGGCCTGGACGAGATTGTCGGCAGGGTTGGGATCGTTGGCAAAGATCACCTCGGCCAGCATGCATTGGTGCGCTCGTAAGCCGGTGAAG
>DASTOZ010000809.1:0-8462 GCA_035762365.1 Pyrinomonadaceae bacterium
GGCGCCCATCGGATCGGTGACAATCCCGGCAATCCCCCCGTTATTTCCGGCAACCACTAAGGAGATCGGCACGATCGGCGCAGCCGCTCCCTGCGGCTGTTCTGATATGACACCGGTGAAAGTGGCCATGACGAAATCGTCGCCGGTACCCTTCTGCTTATCTGGCCCAGTGCTGTGCAGCACGGCAATGCCGAACGTTTTCGTCACGGGCGTGATGTTCGTTCGCAGCGTTGTGGGCTGACTAAAATTTGCGCGATTCTCGACCTGCACATTATCGGTGGAAATCGTTTGAGCTTTGAAAGTCGCGTAGTAAGCATTGCCCCATGGATCTCGCAGGTTGTTGAAGGTATCGGCAAAACCTCCGAGTGCCTGGCGCAACTGCTGATCGGATTGTGGAAACGTCTTTGTTCTGTTGAAGTTCTCTGTCAGGGCAGTAGTAATCTGCTCGCGCGGCTCGGCGAAGTAATCGATTGCAGACTTCCAGATGATGAAGTCGTCCTCGAGATAGCGCGGGTCTTTCGCGAATTGCTTGTCTGGTCCACCGCTGCGGATCTCGAGTACGAAATGACTCTCTTCGACCTCAAACTCGAGACGGTATGGCCGACCCCAGCGGTCGTGCATCTGGTCCAGGTTCAAGCCGTCGATTGAAATCTCGTCACGCAGTGTTGCGGCGTCGCGAATGAACTTGCCGCTTTGCTGGTGATGACGCATGACGGCCCGATCGATCGTTTCACCAGTGTGACGGAAATAGGGCCAGCTCACTTGTTCGACGAAGAAATCGTCGTCAGTGTCGTAGCGCTTATCGGCGCCGCTGCTCCAGAACGCCACCGTATCGTTTTGCTTCTCGACGTAAAATTCGGGGTGATAAGGCATGCCCCACGGATCGCGAACTTTGCTGAAATCGATCTTTGCCTGCGACAGTGAAGCGCTCAGCTCAGCTTCGTTCTTGGGATACTCCATTGTGCGCGTGTAATTGACGTCGAGAGCTTCTTTCAGCGGTTTGAGTTGTTTTTTGAGTTCCTCGGCAAACACATCCGCCGCGTCGTCTTCGAACTCATCGTCTGAATAAAACGCCGGGAAGTAATTGACCATGTTTCTCACCACAACCGCCGCTACCGTGTCCAGATCCGGAGGAACGGGCCGTGATGTGTCGAGGCGCCGAAGATCTCTCATCGTGATGCCGGCAAAATTGTCCGCAAAACCAAGAAACTCCTTGAGCGCGTTGCCGTAACCGTAAGCGCTGCCGCCGAACTCCTGATCGGTGCGGAACCGATCGAGCACCGCCTGGTCCATCACTACTACACCCAACGCACTCTCTTCCGAAACGTCCGTAGCCGACTGCACGTTGAATCTCAACTCGGCGTTCTCGCCCGGACGATACGTGTCCTGCGAAGATCGCACGTCAACGTTCAGTTCGGTGTTGTGTGGATACAGCACCGTGCGCATCGCCACCGTGCTGCGCGAGGTCGTCCCTTCGGGATAAGCGACAACGTTCAAACCGTTCTTGAACTGTCGCTTGAAAGGAAAACTAATCGAGGCCCGTCCGTGGTTCAGTTTTAAGCGCTCGGAACGGATCAAACCTCCTTCGCCCGCCAGATCGACAATCACCGTCTTTACCTGATCGTTTCCCGTAATCACAGCCTTGATCGGCTCCCCAGGTCGATAAATCGTCTTGTCAGTCTCGACGAGGACGCGCGGCTGGTCGTCGAACCGTAACTCTTCTTTCGCGGATCCCTTTCGACCACTCGAATCCGACGCCGAAACAACGACGTCCACTACCTCTATATCTTCGAACGCGTCGGGCAAACGCGTGCTGATCTTTGCCAGGCCGTAACGGTTGGTGGTGACCGTCGTCACATGTTTTTTAGCGGTGTCGTCATCAGGCTCATCGGTGAAGGAGACGTTTACGTTGCAGCGCGCCGGTGATCCGTCGGCATAAAACGTCGAGACATAAAACTTCACCGGCAGTTGAGAGCTGTAACTCCAGTTATAAGCCTCCAGCACGTAGACGTGGACCGGATCTGTAGTCACACGCACGTCGAAACGACGTTGCTCGGTGCGGTTCGTTGTTGGATCAGTGATGTACGCAGCGTAGGTGATGTCTTTAAAGCGGCGATCGTCGTATTCGTCGGCGAGTTCCTGGTGCGCTGATTTCAGATCGAGTTGAGCGACAAACGAGCCATCGGCGTTCGTTTCGCCTTTTTGTTCATTCTCTTCGTCGACCTCCCATTTCTGCTCGCGATAGTTCCAACGGCGGTCGGACTCGCGCACAACGCGCACCTTCCCGCGCAACACGGGCTGTCCAAACAGGTAATCGGCCTTGACTGTGGCGGTCGCGTTCTGGCCGGGGAGATAAAACTTCTGATCGAGATCCACGTTGACTCTGAAGTTAGGCAGTTCGTAACGGCTGATGCGAACCTGCTGGCCCGTTTCATTGTCGCCGCCATCGATGCCTACCCAAATCTGGTAATCTCCCAAACGGGTGTTTTCCGGAATGGTCCAATCAGTGCTGGCGATGCCAAAGCGTGAGGTAGTCTCTACGGTGCGATACAAGATCGCACCTTCGGGATCGCATATTTTAAAAAACGTTTCGTAGTTCGCCAGCGCCTGGTTTGAAGCCGTGAGCATGAGAGCGCGCAGGTGCATGACCTGGCCCGGCTGGTAGAGCGGCTTGTCGGTGGTGATGAGAACGCGCGCAAATTGCTCGAGTCGTACTTCGCCGGTCGTCTGAACAACAATCGCGCCTTTCTTGCCAGTCAGGTGAAGCTCACCGGTGGCCCAAACGCGATGAGGGTGCTTTGGAAAACGCGCGGGCAGATTAAAATCCAACATGGCGTGACCCTTATCGTCAGTGGACGCGGAACCGGTGAGCTCCGCTTGTTCGTCGCTCTCATCCTCAATTGCGATGTGACCCTCGACGCGCACGTTTGCAGACGGTCGTTCGGTCAGCGGATGAACTGCCTGAATGCGGACGCGATATTTTCCTTCGCGCACCACCTCGGCTGCCGCCACTCGCAATTCAAAAAGATCCGGCGTCATCTCTGACAGCGAGATGACTCCTTCGGCGAGTGTTTCATCAGGAGAGTCGTGCGGGCTGAGTCGATAATGCAGTCGATACCAGAGTATTTGTTTACGCGCGGCCTGGCCGGAACTGGGGAAGGCAAATGGCAGCGAGAGTCGGAGCTTTTGTCCGCCGCGGGCGATCGTTTGCAGTTCAGTCGCTTTGGCGACGGGCGTGTTGCGAGGATCGAGGAGTTCCAGTTGGATCTTTGCGGTCACGTTTGCGGCTGCGGGGTTCTCGACCGCGAGCAACACTTCGGCCGGATCTTTTTCCAGCAGGATGCTGCTGTTGGTCTCATCAACTCTGAGCTCGCCGCGAGCGCGCGTGAACTGAGTGACCGACAGAAACAAGATGGCAAGGCACAACAGGGAAAGAAGCCAACGTCGGCTCATAGCTGCCTCCGGAAGACACACTAACACGAACGGAAACTGACAAGTTTCGACTGAGTGAGTCTTTTTGTTTTTGGTTTTTGGAGCGCCTGGGGATCGCTCGTGCGTAGTATCCAGTTACCAACCGATCGCGAGTATTGGCTTGCGAGTTCGTCCCTGTGATGCGGAAAGTCGTAGCGCGGTTGTTTTGAACCACTATTTCATGTCAGGATTTCGGCCCTATGTCGACTGAAATGAACAATACAAATGCGCTCAGCAACTGCCGTTTGGCGTTTATCGGGTGTGGGGTGATGGCTGAGGCGATCGTTGCCGGGCTGCTGCGCAAGCAACTCGTCAGTGCCGGGCAGATCGCTGGGAGTCATCCGCGCGAGGCACGCCGCGAAGAGTTGTATGCGAAGTACGGCATCGAGATGTTTGAGCAAAACCGTGAGGCGACACTGGCGGTTTATCCGAGCGGACCAGACGCCGGGTCGCTGCTCGTCCTGGCCGTGAAGCCCCAACGTTTGCGCCGTGTGCTCGAGGAGCTGAAAGGATCGATCCATCAGGATCAGCTCGTCGTATCGATCGTCGCCGGCGCGAAGATTGAGACGATTGCTGACGCACTCCTGCACGCAGCCGTAGTGCGCACGATGCCAAATACACCGGCGCAGATCGGCGAAGGTGTCACTGCCTGGACACCGAGTGCGGCAGTGAACGAGAAGCAGGAGCAGCAGGTCCGCGCCATGCTCGACGCGTTGGGGAAAACTGTTCGCGTCGACAACGAACGTCAGATCGACATGGCGACCGCGCTGAGTGCGACGGGTCCGACTTATATCTTCCTCGTTATGGAAGCACTGATCGATGCGGGCGTTCACATGGGCTTCTCACGACATGTCGCGCAGGAGCTGGTCCACCAAATGATGCTCGGCGCCGTGCTGTTTGCGCGTGAGTCGCACAAGCATCCGGCGGAGTTACGCAACATGGTGACGTCGCCGGGCGGCACGTCGGCAGAGGCGATCTACCAGATGGAGAAGGGCAGTTTAAGGACGGTGCTGTCGAAAGCTGTCTGGGCCGCGTACCAGAAGGCCGAAGCGCTCGGCGAACGTAAAGATTAAAGTTTAAAGATGCTTTGCACAAAATAGTGCCTTTAACGGAAGAGTATTTCTCAAGCAAAGTCGCAAAGACGCAAAGCACTGCCGTGTTCTGAAGACTCTTCTTTGCGGCGTTGCGTCTTTGCGTGAGAGATATTCCTCCAACAGAAGTTCGCGCAGGCCATGTCAGTACTTTTTATGCAAGGCCACCTAAAAGGCTCGACTGGTCTTACCTGTGACTGTTTTAGTTATTAACTGGTCAGAAATAAATCCTTGACAACGGATTAGTCGAGCAATCAGAATGGCCCGCGATTTCCCCGAAATATCTTTGGTTTTTGTCATTAGCAGTCTGTCAAATCACTTAAAGCACTGAAGGCTTGCCGACTTGTAGTAAGGTCGATTGGTTAGACCGCAGGCTGGAATTCGCAGAAGTGCGTCCGGAAACCACGGAAACCAAATGAACACGACAGCGAAGAACACTGTGTCCGTCGCGACCCTCGATCTAGCTTCGCGAGGCGGAAAGGCGCAGGTGGCGGCTACGTCTTTTCTGGCCTTGTTCTCGATCGTTGGCCTTGCGCTCTACGGCCTGCCGTTCTTTTACGACTTCATGGTCAAGGATTTCGAGTGGAGCAGGGCGCAGGTTACTTCGGGCAACTTCTACAGCAAGCTTTTGATCGGTCCCTTGTTTGGTTTTGTTGCCGGCTGGATTGTCGACCGCTTCGGTCCGCGTCGCATGATGATGGCGGGGATCCTGATGGCCGGCCTGGCGCTCGTCGGTCTGAGTTTCACGACGACGCTTACCTTCTTCTACTTCTTCTATTTGTTTAATGCGCTCGGCTACGTCTGCGGCGGACCGTTGCCGAACCAGGTACTCATATCGCGTTGGTTCAAGGAGTCGCGCGGCAAGGCAATGGGTTTTGCGTACCTGGGCATCGGCGTCGGCGGTGCGGTTGCGCCGATATTGGCGAACCGGTTGACGCAACAGTTTGGCTGGCCCGGAGCGTTGCGGACGCTCGGAATCCTGATCGTCTTGATTGCTTTGCCGATGGCTTTTTTTGTGAAGGAGAGTCCGGGGATGGATGCACGCGAGTTCCCGGCAACTGCTTCCGTATCGATCGGTGCGGTGTTGAAAAGCTGGCAATTTTATCTGCTGGCGATTGGGAGCATGTGTTCAATCGGTGCAGTCGGTGGAACTTTTCAGAATCTCAAGCTCTTCATGACCGGCGATCTCTTTCGGGGTGTGCCCGTTGCTGACGCCCAGTCGACGGCGGCGTATGTTCTTTCGCTGGTCTTGATCTCGAGTCTGGTCGGTCGATTGTTGATGGGGTGGCTGGCGGACCGTTTTCCGAAGAAGTATGTAATGTTATTGATTTACTTGATCGTCGCCTCTTCGATTCCGCTGCTTTTCCTGGCTTCGAGTCAGCCATTTCTTTACCTCTTTGCGGTGCTCTTCGGAATCGGTCTTGGTGGTGACTACATGATCATTCCGTTGATGGCGGCGGAGCTCTTCGGCGTGAAGATCCTGGGACGATTGATGGGAGTTGTGTTGACAGCGGATGGAGTTGCGGAGGCGCTCGCCCCGGTGATCGTTGCGAAGACGCGAGATAATACCGGCAGCTACGCCGTTGGATTCAGCATCTTGATCCTGCTCGCGTTTGTCGGTTCGATCGCGGTGGCGTTACTTCCGAAGAGAACTAAGCAGACACAGAGTTAGTTCGCATGGCGGAACCGAGCACTTCAGAAACGAGCGATCGCCGGGTGGCGCTGGTCACAGGCGGTTCGCGTGGGATCGGCCGCGCGATCGCCATCGAATTGTCGCGTGTTAACTACGACGTGATGATTAACTATGCGACGAACGAGACCGCCGCTGACGAAACGGCCGCCGCCGTTGTCGATGCAAGTTCCGACCCGCAGATTCATGTAGAAACATGTCGAGCGAATATCGCCGATCCTCTCGAGCGCGACCTTTTGGTTGCGGAAACACGCGCGCGATTTGGGCGTCTTGATCTGCTGGTCAACAACGCCGGTGTTGCTCCATCGCGGAGAGTCGATCTGCTTGAGGCGACGATTGAGAGTTTCGACGAAGTTGTCGGCGCCAATCTGAAGGGGCCGTACTTTCTCACGCAGGCAGTCGCGCGCTGGATGATCGAACAGCGATCGTCTGGTGTTTTAACAAACTACAGTCCGGCGATCGTCAACATCACATCAGTCTCTGCTTACGCGGCATCGCCGGAGCGCGGTGAGTACTGCATCTCCAAGGCAGGTCTCTCGATGATGACCAAGCTCTACGCAGCCCGACTCGCCGAAGAGGGAATCAGGGTCTACGAGATCCGCCCGGGTGTGATCTCAACCGACATGACCGCGGGTGTGAAAGAAAAATACGATCGCTTGATTGCCGGCGACCTGACGCCGATCAAGCGCTGGGGGACTGCGGAAGACGTTGGACGCGCGGTCGCGGCGATTGCGACCGACCTGCTGCCGTTCTCAACCGGTGAAGTGATCAACGTCGACGGTGGTTTTCACCTGCGGCGTTTATGAACATGGACGATCAATCGATTCTGGCAACAGTCGAACACGCTTTTGATTTCGCGCAGCAACAAGTGCGGGCGCTGACGCAGCGCAATCGGGGTTTCTACCCGCTCTACACCGATCGCGGACGCTGGCGACATGAGAAACCCGCGTGGACGCATTGGTGCGATGGTTTTCTGCCGGGAATGATGTGGATCTTCCACGAGGAAACTGAAGACCCGGAGTGGCTGGCGCTCGCCGAGGAATACTCGCGAACACTTGAACCGCGCAAAGACGATCGCGAAGTGCACGATCTGGGCTTCATCTTCTATCACGGCGCCTACAAGCGCTGGTACGAAGCGACGGTGCGCGCCGGTTCACCCAATCAAGCCCTGAACGATGTAGTGATACACGCGGGAAGAACACTTGCGCTGCGCTTCCACGAGCGCGCCGGATGCCTGCGGTCCTTTCATGGTCCGGATTCCAACTTCATCGACATCATGATGAATGTCGGCATCATCTTTTACGCAGCCCTGGAAAGAAACGATCCTGCGCTGATGCATATCGCGCGGCGGCATTGTTTGACAACACGACGCACGCTGGTGCGCGATGACGGCAGCACCTCTCATGAAGGCATTTTCGATTTGGAGACCGGCGAGTTTATTCGACAGACAACGCAACAGGGTTATAACGGCGACTCATGCTGGTCGCGCGGTCTCGCCTGGTCCTTATATGGTTTTGGCGCCTGTTATGGTCTTACTCGCGAGCCAATCTACCTCGAGACTGCGCAGCTAAATGCGGAGTATTGGCTGCGCCACGTTCCCGTCAACGGCATCGCGCCCTGGGACTTCGACGCGCCTGAGTCTGGACGATTGAGCCGCGCCCAGGTCGACACGAGCGCATCGGCTATTGCAGCCGTCGGCTTGTTGAATCTGGCCGAGCTTCCCGTTAGCGAAGAGCGTCGCAAAGCCTATCGCGAATGTGCCCTGACGACGATTCATACGCTCGCGAGGGATTATCTCGGCGAGAGTGTAGCCGGTTGGGAAGGCATCCTTCGCGGCGGCGTCTATCACATTCACAAAGATCTCGGAGTGGACGAATCGGTTATGTGGGGTGAGTTCTTTTTCGTCGAAGCGCTCCAACATGCGCGACGGATCTTGCGCGGCCTGACGCGATGATCTCGTGAACCATGAGCGAACGAACCTATCCAGCGATCGGCGGCATGCGCACGGTTGCGAGTTTCAAGGAGCATCTCGCGACTCTTGGATTGTCTATTCCCTGCGACGATGAGATCAGCCCCGGCGGCATACTCGAGCAACCGATAGAGTTCAACGGCAAAAGGATCGGCAATCGCTTTTGTATTCATCCGATGGAAGGTTGGGATGGAACGACGGACGGCCGCCCGACTGACGCGACGATAAGACGCTGGCAGCA
>DASTOZ010000810.1:0-2546 GCA_035762365.1 Pyrinomonadaceae bacterium
GAAGGATAACACACCGGCCAAGGATGACTTTCAGATCACTTGTCGTTTGAGATCGAGCGCCGTAAACACACAGGTATATGGGGGCTGAAACTTTCGTCCACTGAGTTGCGGACCATGTTATGATTCATCGCGGCCTCACGCACCTGCCTCACGAAACGGCACGTTCAAAGGTGAAGTCTCGCATCCATCCCTGGCCCAGGGAGACGCCTTTGGTGAGTAAAGTGGGAGGACCATCATGGCTGAGATCCTGGTCGTTGACGACGACGACATAATACGGGATACCCTGTGTGAATTACTGTCACAGGACCACGCATGTCAGACGGCAGAGACTGCGGAAGAAGCGCTCACGAAGCTTAAATCACAGCTTTTCGACGTTGTACTGACGGACATTTCGATGCCCGGATTGAGTGGGCTCGAACTGCTGAACAGAGTCGTGCAGCTCTATCCCGGCACGCCCGTGATCATTGTTTCGGGAATTGCAGACGAGGAACAGGCGCAGAACCTGATGCGGCAAGGAGCGTTTGATTACTTGCTGAAACCGTTTCGGTTGGAAGTGGTGGAGGACAGCGTCAGACGCGCCATCGAGCATCGCTACAGTTCGAACTCGACGCTCGTTCGTTAACGAAACTTAAACTTCACGCGGCGACGATCGACACTGATTTCGCTCTTGTCGATTCGCGGTGACGAATGATGTCCCGCACGAGTTCGACGACGCGGTCGGCGGTGAACGGCTTGGCTATGATCCAGTCGACACCGGCGGCCTTCTGTTCATTTGATCCGACCGCCTCGCCCCAACCCGTAATCACCGCGATCGGGATCTGCTGGTTCAGGTGGCGAATCTCACGTGCCAGCTCCCAGCCGCTCATTCCCGGCATTCCGACGTCAGTGCACACGGCGTCAAAACGAAAATCCTGAAACATCGCAAGCGCCTCGCTGCCACTCGCGGCAAGTTGCACGTCACAACCTTCGTCCTCGAGTATCTCCCGAAGCAGATCGCGCACGAAGTCTTCGTCGTCGACGACCAATATTCGAGGCTGCGCGTTCTCATCTGCTGACGACAAATTGCAAGTCGTAGACACCGCCGGTTCGGGATTGGCGAATTCGACCGTGAGGCCGCCTTCAACGATCGTCGCGATCGGAAGTGTGACGCGAAACTCGGTGCCGTGTCCGTACTGCGAATCGACCTCGATGTTGCCGCCGTGTCGGCGGATGATGCCGAAACTCACCGCCAGTCCCAAACCAAGCCCCGCTTTGCCTTTCGTCGTAAAGAACGGATCGAAAATGCGCGACCGCACTTCGGGATACATGCCGACGCCTGTGTCGATCACTTTGATCACCACCGACTGGTCCACGGTGGAGGTCGAGAGCTTGAGCGTGCCGCCTTCAGGCATCGCATCGATCGCGTTGAAGACCATGTTGACGAGCACTTCACGCAGTTCGGAGTCGTCGCCCATGACCATCGCATTCGATCCGATCTGAAGATCGACCGAGATGTGAATGTTCGAGGCTTCGGCGCAGTTTTTCCAGCGCGGACGAGTGATCTCGCTCGCGTCCATCAGGATCTGGTCGACTGAGACCAGCTCGAAGTCGTGATCGCGACGCTGCCGTGCGAAGTCCTGGATGCGCTTGACCGTCTTGGCGCCGTCTTCTGCGGTCTTGATGATGATGTCGAGCCCGCGTTTGAGCTTTTCCGGATCGTCGGTGCGTTGCAGTAGTTGGGCGCGGCCGAGAATTCCAGCGAGCGTGTTGTTGAAATCGTGCGCGACTCCGGAGGCGAGCTCGCCGAGGGCCGACAGCTTTTCCATTTGTGAGAACTGCTCGCGGATCCGTTCCTGCTCGGCGATGTAATGCGAGAGTTCTGTGACGTGTTTCTCCGCCTGCGCCGCCTGCGCGGCTGAAGTTTCCACGTTCTTCAGATAAGTGCGGTAAGTAAGAAAAACGAAAGCGATGATCGGGAGCGTGATGACAAACGCATACGCGCCTATGAAGTAGACCAACCCGGCAATAACTCCGGCCGCGATCGCGCCGGCGAAATAAGTGATCGAAGTCCACAGGTAATGCTTGTGCCACGTCTGCCAGACTGGCTGGTCCGTCTTAAATGCGGCGGCGATGCCCACGATGCCTGAGTTGATGATGTAATGCGTCAGCGCCATCGTGCAGATGGCGGCGACAAACGTGCCCGTGATGGGCGCCGTGCGCAACGCTACGACGTTGCCGAACACGAACTTCATTACGCTGCTGGTTATGAGAATCGAGATCGCAGAGGACGCGAAGTTGAAAGCTACGATGCGGGGCCGTTTGGCGAAGCGAAGCGACGACAGGCACGCTTCGACGGCGCCAACCGTGACCGCCGCGGGACCGCCATAAAGAAGCAGGAGCAGAAAGACGAAAGTATCGGAGACCGAGATCTGAGAACTAAAGCGTGGAATCGGGAGCGAGATCTGCGACGACAGCACCAGCGTCATCGCCATCAATATCAGGAAGCCCGTGTCGAACTGTTTGAACTCGATTTGCGAACAGGAGTAGAGGAAGGCCAGGCTACCGGC
>DASTOZ010000811.1:0-4121 GCA_035762365.1 Pyrinomonadaceae bacterium
GCACGCGGCGAAGGTCGGCGTGCGCACTGGCGACCTCGTGCGGGTCGAAACAGAGATTGGTTACTACGTTGTGCCGGTCTGGGTGACGGAAGGGATTAAACCCGGTATCGTCGCGTGCAGCCATCACATGGGCCGTTGGAAACTGACTGATGAAGGTCAACGACAGTTGATGGCGACGGTGAAGCTGGACCGCAACGGAACTGAGTGGGGACTGAAGCGTCAGAAAGGGATCGAGCCGTACCAGTCGAACGATCCTGACACGTTGCGGATCTGGTGGAAGGATGCCGGTGTACACCAGAACATGACGTTTCCGGTCCATCCCGATCCGATCTCGGGGATGCATTGCTGGCACCAGGCGGTGCGGGTGCGCGCTGCCGAACCGGAGGACCGGCCAGGCGACATTTTTGTGGATACTGAGAAGTCGCGGGACGTATATCGAAAGTGGCTGGCGATGACGAGACCGGCAGACAAACACTCGCCGGACGGGACGCGGCGGCCCTACTGGATGCTCCGCCCGTTGAAACCCGCGCGCGAATATTACAAACTGCCGGAAGGCGAGCGGGGTTGATTTGGTGGTCTTGGGACTTTGGTTTTTGGCCTTTGTACTAAGCCCCAAGCCCCAAGACCCAAGCCCCAAGACCCAAGCCCCAAGACCGAAGGTTCTGACCTATGTACTTCAAGCAATTCTATTTAGCCTGTCTGGCCCACGCGTCGTATCTCATCGGCTCGGAAGGCCAGGCCGCGGTTGTCGATCCGCAGCGAGACGTCGACGAGTATGTCGCCGAAGCGGCGGCCCATGGTTTAGCAATTAAGTACGTCATCGAGACCCACCTGCACGCGGATTTCGTGAGCGGTCACCAGGAACTCGCCGCACGCACGGGCGCGCAGATTGTTTTCGGCGAACAAGCGGGCGCGAAGTTCGAACATCGCGCCGTTCGCGACGGCGAAGAAATTCGTCTCGGAAAAGTCATCCTGCGCTTCATGGAAACTCCGGGACACACTCCCGAAGGAATCTGCGTGTTGATTATCGACACGGACGTTTCCGATCAACCCCAAAAAGTTTTGACCGGCGACACCTTGTTCATCGGCGACGTGGGCCGTCCGGATCTCGCCGGTGGCAAGGGTTACACGCCGCAGATGATGGCCGCGATGATGTACGACACGCTTCACGAGAAACTTTTGAAGCTGCCGGACGAAGTGGAAGTCTATCCCGCACACGGCGCTGGATCGATGTGTGGACGAAGCATGTCGAAAGAGACGTCGTCGACGATCGGCGAGCAGCGGCGATTCAACTACGCGCTGAAACCGATGAGCAAAGCGGAGTTTGTGAAGTTGATGACTTCCGACTTGCCGGAAGCCCCTGTTTATTTTCCGAAAGACGCGGAGATCAATCGCGCCGGCGCTCGCGGATTGTCGGAACTCTCGGCGCCCGTCGATCTGTCGCCGCATGAAGTGTTGGGCTTGCAGTCGAGCGGTCACGTGTTGCTCGACGTGCGTTCGGCGGCGGAATTTGGCGCGGGCCATGTACCCGGTTCGGTGAACATCGGCCTCGGCGGGCAGTTCGCGATCTGGTCCGGCAGCCTCATTCCTTTGCACGCCGCGATCGTGATCGTTGCGGATACTAAGGACCAGGTCGACGAATCAGTCGTTCGTCTCGCGCGCGTCGGCATTGAGAACGTGAAGGGCTACTTGCGCGGCGGGATTCAGAGTTGGCGCGAAGCGGGACTGCCGATCGACGCGATCGAGCAGGTCAGCGTTGACCAGTTGAAGGAACAGATCGGCAACCGAGAGTTGCAGATCGTCGACGTGCGGCGTCCGGCTGAGTACAGCAACGGACACGTGCCGCGCGCGATGAATGCGCCGCTGTCGGCACTCGATAGAACTATCGATCAACTCGCCCTCGAAAAAGACAAACCTACGGCAGTGATTTGCGCGGGTGGTTATCGCTCGAGCGCGGCCGCGAGTTTGTTGCAACAGCAAGGTTTCACGAACCTGATCAACGTCGCGGGCGGCACCGGAGCGTGGATCAATGCCGGCTATCCGGTTGAAACTCCTTCCAGCAAGTGAATCTCGATCCACTAACACACAAGATCATAATCGCCGTCCTCTGGGTAGTCGTTGGGACCATCCACGGCTTTGGCGCGGCGTGGCTCGCGATCTGGATGCTGTTTCATCCTTATCAAGCGAAGAAACTTTTCGGCATGACGATTTGGCCCCAGGGAATGATTCCGCGTCATCGCGAGAAACTGGCCCAGTCGATCGGCAACGCAGTCGGTAACGAGCTCGTGTCGCAGCAAACCGTATTCGACGCCATGTTCGAAACGAGTTTCTTTCAACGAAAGGTATCGGACTTCGTCGGCGGTTACACGAACGAGCTGCTGGCGCGCGTATATCCGTCGTTCATCGATGCGTTGCCGTCGCACGTGCGCGCGCCGATTCTCGACACGATCTCCGCGCTTCAGTATAGGTTGGCCGAGTACATCGCCGACATGTTGCGCAGCGAAGAGACGGCTGAAGCGATCGAACGCTTCGTCGACAAGCAGATCGACACCCTGCTCGAACGAAACTTTGGCGATCTGGTCAATAACCAATCGGTCGACAAAGCGCTGGATTTCGTTCAGCAACGATTACAGGGTTTCATCGGCGACGAGAGTTTCGAACAAGGCGTGCGGGAGTTTGTGTCGGGCCGTCTCGATGATCTCTCGCAGAGTCATGCGACATTCGCGGAAACAGTCACGCCTGAGACGATCGCCGTCATCAAAGCCCGTATCGATCAGGAAGTTCCGCCGATCGTTCATCACCTGGCGGACATCGCCACGAGTCAAACGACGCGCAAACAGATCGGCGCGCTGATCAAGCTCGAAGTCGACCAGTATTACGAACAACTGTCGCTGTTCAAAAAAATCTTCATCTCGCGCGAACGCATCCATCGCGAAGTTGACGATCTGGTCAACAAGACGTTGCCGAAGAAGGTCGAAGAGTACTTGCGCGGCGAGGCGTTCGAACAGGAAGCGGAAGCGTTCCTGAACGCGACGATCGACAACGTGATGAACCGGCCGTTAAGCCAGCTCATCGGTCAATTCGAGTCCGCGAAGTTTGACGAACTGAAGGCGCAGATCACCGCGCGACTCGTCGAAATACTGCGCAGCGAAACGCTTTCGACTTCAGTTTCGGCACAGTTCAGCGACGCGATTGATCGACTGCGTCCGCAAACACTGGGTTCGGTGTTGCAACAGGTCGATCCACGATCGGCGGAACAGGTTAAGCATTTGCTGACGCGAAGTCTGTTGAGTTTGCTGTCGCGGGAGGACACGGCGCGTACGATCAATGCGATTCTCAGCGCGCAAATCGACCGTCTCCTGATCGCGCCGATTGGCCGTTTGGGCGATCACGTTTCGGAAAACGCGATGGAACGCGCGAGCTCGGCGCTGGTCGACCGAATCACGATGGCGGCGCGTGAACGTTTGCCGGTCGCGATCGCGGAGTTTGATGTTGGCGGATTGGTGCGGAAAAAGGTTTCGGATTACCCGATCGAAAAACTCGAAGCGCTCGTGCTATCTGTTGCCCAGCAGCACCTCAAGACAATCGAACTATTCGGCGCGATCATCGGTTTCTTCATCGGTGTTGGACAGGCGATCTACTACCTGTGGATCACACCTTAGGCGAACCACGGATTTGTCGAATTATTTTCCTGTTGACATAACACTCACGAGTGAATAACTATTTGTTCACATCGAAAGGAGCTTATTTCCCCAATGACCTACGTAGTTGTTGAATTATGCGTCGATTGCAAGTACACCGACTGCGCAGCTGTTTGTCCTGTTGAAGCATTTCATGAATTGCCGGATCGTCTTTACATAAACGCCGATACCTGTATCGATTGCGACGCGTGCGTGCCTGAATGTCCTGTCGAAGCGATCTTTGCCGACACCAACGTGCCTGAAAACTATTCTCATTGGACGCAGATCAACATAGACGAAGCTCCGAAGTATCCGATCATCAGTCAGAAGATTCCTGCCCTTCACGGCCCAACTTGTACCGGTCCTGAAGAGTAAGCTCCGCCTTTAGTGTTTTGGCAAAGCCCGTTCTGCAAAAGGGACGGGCTTTTTATTTGACTTCGA
>DASTOZ010000812.1:0-5495 GCA_035762365.1 Pyrinomonadaceae bacterium
ACCCACGTTGGACGCTTCGCGGCGGCGAGAGCCTTGGACATCTGCTCGACCGTAATCTCGTGTGCACCATCAGCGTCGTGCACTCTCACCGTCTTCACCGTTTCGCTGGCGCCGAATGCGACCCAGATGGCGAAAGGCGTCAGCACCTGCGGCCAGAACCCGCCCGGCGGAATCGATCGAAAGATGAACTCGGGAGGAAAGACGTCGATTGGTGACTGTTCGAAAAAGTCGATGTACCCGGGCGTGGGATGCCACCCGAAAGCGAAGATGATAACTGTGTCTTGAGCTTGTTCAGCTCGATAACTTGCTCGGCCCAGATCGCTGCCACCCGGTCCACTAGCGGCTACGGATGTCGATGCTTTTGTGGTTGATTTCTTGTCAGGCATGTTTGCGTACTCCTATTGAAAAAGCCGAAGGCTTGGTTTCGCGGCGTCGGGTTGGAACCTGAGATGAGGATTTATACAAGCCTCTGAGAACCAGCCCAAGTGAGTTGCGAGGGTGAGCAACAACTACTCCCATCACGCACCATTGTCAAGACATTCAACGAGACATCAACGATGTAGGCCCAGCAAAAACGGCCAACGACGCGTCACAAAATTTCAATAAACTTACGCGCGAATAACAATGGTAGACGTGCAAGGAATCTGCTAAGCTGCGGCTTCCCTTCAAGTCGGACATTTCAACAATCTTTGAATCAGGCGTGGGCAGCACATCAGACTGTCCAGCACCGATGGGCAACAGCAAGTCCGACGAGCCCCTGATGACGTTACGCTGAACTGACTCGTCAATAAGGAGGACATCATGACGACTCGGCATTACTCACGGCTGTTGGTTGGAACTGCGGTACTGGTTCTTATCGTCGGTCTGCTTTTCACGGGTTCTCCAGCATCATCCGCGGGCAAGGGTGATCGATCCGCACCGACAACACCCACAAACCTTGCGGCAAGCAACATAACGGATCGCAGCGTTAATCTCTCGTGGAACGCTTCCAGTGACAACTCCGGCAAGTGGTCCTACAGAGTGCGCATGATTAATCTCAGTAACTCGACCACCGTACTCGCCAGTGTCAGTCAGTCACAAACCGCGTACGCCGCGAAGTACCTCGAGCCAAACACTCAGTATCGTTTCTCGGTCTATGCAGTCGACGACGCGGGCAACAAATCGGCGGACAGTAACGCTGTGAACGTCAGCACACCAGCGGATACCACACCTCCGCAGCCGCCGACGCTGCAAGCGGTCGTGCTTGGACCATCACAAGTTCAACTCACGTGGACGCAACCTTCAGACTACGGCATCGCCAACAACTGCTGCACTTACGGCATCAACGTGAATGGCAGCAGGATCACGCAGCACATCAACTGGGCTGCGGCGCCGCCGGGAAATCAGTCCGTGATCCTTCGCCACCTGACGCGATCGACGACCTACTCTTTCAGCGTCGACGCGATCGAGTACAACGGCACCAACAAGAGCACGAGCAACACGGTCGTCGCCACCACGCAAGCCAGTAACGACTTCACGCCGCCATCACCCCCGGCAAACGTGCGTCTTGTGCAGGACGACACTTGCGGTGAAGTCTGGCTCGGTTGGGTTGAAGCGAACGACGAAACCGATCCGCAGTCGCTGATCGAATACGAGATCTACGTAAATGGCGTCTTGAGTCCATTGCCAGTCTCGGGCGGCAACGACATTGATTTCGTCTACGCCACTGCTTACGGCGACAACTACTTCGAGGTCAAAGCTGTTGATCGCGCTGGCAACACGTCATCACCGAGCAACACACTCAAGTTGTGGCTGTGGCCGTGTTAGAATTCTCCACGTTCTGATTGAAATGACGACGAGACCGACCGGGGCCATGTCGCTTAGGCATTGCCCTGTGTCCGTTTGTATGTGACGTGCCTCCCGAAGCCTCACGTTACAAATAGTCAACCAATACGAAATTCACCCGTGGGAGGTGCCAGGATGGTCCCGGAAATGGGAGGTCTGCTGGCCCGTGAAGAAGCCGTACTCCGTGAAACTGAAATACTTCGCGACGCCAACATTGCACTCACTGAAAACCTTAGTCTCGACCGCATTCTCGAAACGCTGCTCGACTACCTGACGAAACTCGTTCCGTACGACAGCGCGAACGTGATGCTTCGCCAGGGCGAGTCGCAGTTTGTCGTCAGCGCGTTGCGGCGTTACGAAGGCTTTCAGGACGTCGAAACCACCCGCGCGATTGCGTTCGACGGCAACACCAATCCCCTGCTCCGTCGCATCTGTCTGACGAAGCAAAGCGTCGTTGTGCCGGACACTAACAACGAACCGGAATGGCAACTGGTTAACGGCGCCGATCACGTGCGCAACTGGATGGGTGTGCCCCTCGTCGCTTCCGGCAAAGTGATTGGCTTGTACTCAGTCGACAAAGCCGAGCCCGACTTCTTCAAACCCGAACATGCGCGCGTGGCGGAGACGTTGGCAGCGCGAGCGGCGAGCGCGATCCAAAACGCTCAACTGTTCGCACAAAGCCAGCACTATGTCGCGGAGCTCGAAGCGCGTATCAGCGAACGCAAGCGCGCCGAAGCAGCGTTGCGTGAAAGCGAGGAACGTTACCGCGAGTTGTTCGAGAACGCTCGCGACGCGATTTACGTCCACGATCTCGACGGCAAGTACATCTCCGTAAACCGCGCGGCGGAGAAGCTGTCCGGTTACACACGTGATGAGATCCTGGGACGCCACTACACAGACTTCGTAGCGCGCGAGCACATCAGTCAGGTTCGCAACTGTCTCTTGTCGAAGCTCGAACGCGAAGGTGAAACGACCTACGAAGTCGAAGTGATCGCCAAAGACGGACGGCGCGTGCCGGTCGAGGTTAGCAGCCGCGCGATTTATGAGAACGGCACGATCATCGGCGTGCAAGGCACTGCACGCGATATCACGGAACGCAAACAGGCGCAGGACACGTTGCGAATGTTCTCGCGACAACTGATCGAAGCGCAGGAGGACGAGCGACAGCGCATTGCCAGAGACCTGCACGATCAGATCGGACAAGCGTTGACAGCCGTGAAGATGAACCTGTATACGGTCCAGCGTTTCTGCCCTGGGCCGGAAGCCGCCCACTGTCTGAAAGACAACATCGACGCAGTCGACGAGGCGCTGCGACTGGTGCGCGATCTGTCCGTCGATCTTCGTCCGCCACTGCTCGACGATCTTGGTCTCGCGACTGCTTTGTGCTGGTACGTCGATCGTTATGAGAAACGCGCTGGAGTTTCCGCCGAAGTGCTGATCGAACTGCCGAATCAAAACGAACGGTTCTCGCGCGATCTCGAAACTGCGTGTTTCCGAATCGCACAGGAAGCGTTGACCAACATTGCGCGTCACGCTCGCGCAACGCACGTGTTATTGCAGTTGACGCGCACGCCGACGACGCTCGAAATGGTCGTAAGAGACGATGGCGCCGGGTTTGATCCCACGGCGCTTCGTAAACGTGCGCGTCGGGTCGCGACACTGGGGCTAGTCGGAATGCAGGAGCGGGCACATGCTGCCGGCGGCATGCTCGAAATTCATTCCACGTTGTCGAAAGGTACGGAAGTACGGTTCATCGTGCCGGTTGATAGCACTCGCCAACAATAGATCTCATCATCTCTTCAACGCGCTCACCCGATGCATCGCCCGCACGTAGGCGTGGCTCGGTATGTTCGGCGAGCCAACCGTTCCGTTGCGTCGCTGCGAGCAACGACGTGTCGTAGCCGTACAAGCCACGAATATCGATGCCCCGGTTTTTCATCGCTCGTAACCACAGGTCGTAAACAAACCCCTGGGCTTCGGGTGAGATACGATGAATGCGAGTGTCAGGCTTGTGGCCGCCCTCGATCAACTCCAGGTAACTCCGCGCCTGAATCAACCCGCTGAGCAGGCCGGCTGTCTCGAGTTGCACGATGTGCGTGGGCACGGCTGACTCGGCGCGACTCACAAAGTTGTACGGGAAGCCCATGTAAGCAATGTGAATCCGACCCGACGGACCGTGCTCCGACGTGATGTCCCAGGTGTGCGAGGCGACCCTGAATTTCGGACACTTCCGCAAGTAACGAATGACCGGACCGAACTCCTGATCGCCGCCTGAGCCACTGAACAGTTTTATCCCCGGGCGGTGGGCCACAGGCCAACGGCCCTTGAACGGATTACGTCCCGACGATCCGAACACATAATCAGAACGCAGCATCAGTTCCTGCAGCGAATCGACTCGCGTGATCCGGTGGTCGAGATAGAAGGGTACTTTCAGATCTGGAGCCGGATCGTAGAACGTTACGCGGTTCCCTTGCTGTGACGCGATGTCCGCCAGCGCGCGGCCGATGCTTCCGAGACCGATGATTCCAATTTCAGCACCCTTCAGCGACTTGCCACGCAGAAACTCTGTTTGCAAACGATCGATCAGACAGTGTGAAAAGATATGTCCGCCGATTTGAAGTTTGACGGCTGACCTGGCCCAGGAGAACACCGCAAACGGAGGCGGCTTTTGTTCGAACAGAAACATGCCGAGTGACGTCTGCTCGACACCCGCAACGCTGTATCGCGCCAACAAATCACGCGGAATGTTTATGACGCACCAACCGCCGTCGTCGAGGACGATGATGCGTTTGATTCTGCGTTCGGCCAGCTTTTCGCGAACGACTCGCCAAAGGAGTTTTACGTCTCGTTCGAACGCTTCGTCGAACTCGCCCGGTATCGGCAACGAGCTTTCGATGACAGTGGCGCCCATGTTTCGGATAGCCGTAATGACCGGAACGCTGTTCGAATAGACCTTTCCGACAGCGAAAATGTTTTCGGGTTTTAGGCCAATCTTACCGATGGCTCGAAAAAGATCGACCGTTTGATAGAGCATGTGCTGAACGGCCACGAGCGCAGTATCGGCGCCGAAGTCGAAATCGGCGCTGCGCGCGCAATCCGACAATGCCCCCGTCACTTCCATCAACGATTGCTTAGTCGTTGTGATCATGTTTGTTTCTGGGCAGGGGTGGGAAGATCCCCCGATAATGGCACGCGTCGCGTACGTTCGGATTAGCAATTTGAGATGCGCGAGGACCGGTTTTCGTTTTATCCGTCCATGTATTAGACGACGAGCGGCCCGGGTTGGTTCCTTGACACCCCTGAACGGCGGCTGTTAAATTACGCGGTCTTTTTCTGCACTAAATTCTAGTCTGTACGCACAAAGGAGTTGTTTTGACTACCGAATCCGGTTACCTGTTCACCTCCGAATCCGTTACCGAAGGCCATCCCGACAAAATCGCCGATCAAATTTCTGACGCCGTCCTTGACGCCGCTCTCGCTGCCGACCCGGCCGCACGTGTCGCTTGTGAAACATTAGTGACAACTGGCCTCGTTGTGATCGCGGGCGAGATTACCACCGACGCCGTTATCGACTACTCGAGAGTCGCACGCGAAATGATCCGCGAGATTGGCTATACGCGGGCCAAGTATGGTTTTGACAGCGATACCTGCAGTGTTTTGTCAGCACTGGA
>DASTOZ010000813.1:0-5313 GCA_035762365.1 Pyrinomonadaceae bacterium
CGTCGTCTTGCGGGCCAGGTCGGCGGGAACTCCGACGGGCCACCCATCGGATTCGATGCTTACAAGATCCGAACATCTTTCGAGCCCTGGTTCGTCAAAGGAGTGCAGGCGAGCAACACGGGCCGCGAACATCCGCTCGCAACCACGCAGCTTCATTTCAACCTGGAAGATCCGAGGTTCAGCGAGGAACCGCGCGATATCGTTCGTTCACAAACGCTCGAACAGTTTATCCGTGGCGAAGGTCCCGGCGCGAATCATGGTCCGAACATCGGCCACGGCGTGGAACCCGAGCACCCGACGATCTATCCCGAGTACGACTACAAAAACCAGGCGGAAAACGCGCCGAACTACGCCTGGGGCATGGCTCTCGATCTGAATAACTGTATCGGCTGCAACGCCTGCACGATCGCCTGCCAATCTGAAAACAACATTCCCGTAGTCGGCAAGACGGAAGTGATCCGCAGCCGCGAGATGCACTGGATCCGCGTCGACACGTATTACCAGGGCGACAGTTCGAGCATGCCCGAAGGCATGAGCTTCATGCCGGTGCCGTGCATGCACTGCGAGAAAGCGCCGTGTGAGCCGGTGTGTCCGGTGCACGCGACCGTCCACAGCGCCGAAGGCCTGAACGACATGGTCTACAACCGCTGCGTGGGCACGAAGTATTGCTCCAACAACTGTCCGTACAAAGTGCGACGCTTCAACTTCTTCCTTTATCAGGATTGGGACGAGCCGCTTTATCAGTTGCGGCGCAATCCGGAAGTTACCGTGCGCAGCCGCGGCGTGATGGAGAAGTGCACCTACTGCGTGCAGCGTATTCAAAACGCAAAGATTCAAGCAGAGATCGAGGGCCGGCGAGTGCGCGATGGTGAGATCGTCACGGCGTGCCAGGCAGTTTGCCCGACTGACGTGATCGTCTTTGGCGACATCAACGATCCGAACAGCCGTGTCAACAAGTTGAAAGCAGACGAACGCGAATACTCTCTGCTCGGCGAGCTAAACACGCAACCGCGTACAACTTATTTGTCGGTTTTAAGGAACCCTAATCCGGAAATTACTGAACCCCGTGGCTGAAAGCGAACCGCACAAACCGTACATGGAAGGTCCGATGCACTCCACCACTCCGGTCATCGATCCGGGGCTGACGTTTGCATCCGTCACCGACAAGATCAGCTCGATCGTCTTGAAGCGGAAGACGTCGCTGGCCTGGTTCTTCGGTTTCGCGATCTCGTTTGCGCTCTTCCAGCTAATGCTGCTGGCGATCACGAACCTCGTGTTCGTCGGCATCGGCGTCTGGGGCGTGAACGTTCCGGTTGCGTGGGGCATCGACATTCTCAACTTCGTCTGGTGGATCGGAATCGGTCACGCGGGCACGCTGATCTCCGCGATCCTGTTGCTCCTGCGTCAACGGTGGCGCACGTCGATCAACCGCTTCGCGGAAGCGATGACGCTCTTCGCGGTGGCGCAGGCGGGCATGTATCCGATTTTCCACCTCGGCCGGCCGTGGCTTGCGTACTGGCTGTTTCCGTATCCGAACACGATGAACATCTGGCCGCAGTTTCGCAGCCCGTTGATGTGGGACGTGTTCGCCGTGTCGACGTACGCGACCGTCTCCGCGATATTCTGGTTTGTCGGACTGATTCCCGACTTTGCGACCTTGCGTGATCGCGCCCGCAGCAAACCGTTTCAAATACTGTACGGGATGCTCGCAATGGGTTGGCGTGGTTCCGCGCGTCACTGGCATCGCTACGAGATGGCCTACCTGTTACTGGCGGGCCTGGCGACACCGCTCGTGCTTTCGGTGCACACGATCGTCAGTTTCGACTTCGCGGTTGGCATCATTCCGGGTTGGCACGCAACGATCTTCCCGCCTTACTTCGTTGCGGGGGCGATCTACGCCGGCTTTGCGATGGTGCTGCTGCTGACGATCCCGTTGCGACGGTTCTACGGACTCGAAGGCTTTATCACCATGCGTCACATGCACAACATGGCGAAGGTGATGCTCGCTACCGGGTTGATCGTCGGTTACGGGTACATCATGGAGGCGTTTTTCGGTTGGTACAGCGGTAACAAGTATGAGCGGTTCATGATCTGGAACCGCATGCATGGTCCGTACAGCTACTACTACTGGGCGCTGATTCTGTGCAACATCATCGCGCCGCAGTTTTTGTGGTCGAAGAAGATCCGTTCCAACCTGATGGCGCTGTGGATCATTTCATTCATCGTGAGCATCGGCATGTGGCTCGAGCGGTTCGTGATCGTCGTCACGAGCCTGCACCGCGATTACCTGCCGTCGTCGTGGGGAATGTACCAGCCAACTGTTTGGGACTGGTCGATGTTCATTGGCACGATCGGTTTCTTCTTTACGCTGCTGTTTCTGTTTATCCGGTTCCTGCCGATGATTTCGATTTTCGAGATGCGGACGATTTTGCCGAGCGCGGAAGTTGAGGAGTAAGCGCGAAGGATATGGCTAACGACGACCCAGAGAATCCGACGCACGGACGGCGAGATGAGCCCGAGCGGCCGTCGTCGTTGTCGGGACCGCTTGCGTCGTCTGTGCTCCATCCGCATCGGCGTCACGCGCCGCCGCTGTACGGTGTGATCGCCGAGTTCGAAACGCCCGGCGATCTGGTGCACGCGGCGCGCAAGGTTTACGAAGCGGGATACCGGCGCATCAACGGCTACTCGCCGTATCCGATCGAGGAGTTGTCGGAGGCGATCGGGTTTACGCATACGAGTCTGCCGTTAATCGTGTTCATTGGCGGCGTGCTGGGCGGACTTGCCGGGTTTGGGATGCAGTACTGGATGGAAGTTATCAGCTATCCGCTCAACGTCGGCGGCAAGCCATTCAATAGTTGGCCCGCGTTCATACCGATCACATTTGAATGCACGGTGCTGGCGGCGGCGTTCTCCGCTGTGCTGGGAATGCTGATACTGAACAAGTTGCCGCAGCCGTATCACCCGGTCTTCAACGCGCCGAACTTCGCGCTGGCCACGCGCGACAGGTTCTTTCTCGCGGTCGAAGCGAACGATCCGAAGTTCGAACATGACAGGGTTGTGTCGTTGTTGCAGAGTTTGAATGCATTGGAAGTCAGCGATGTGGAAGTTTAAGGCGCGCGCGCGCGCGCACAGATCCTGGGTGCTGTTGGTGGCGGCGTTTGTGTGTCTCACCGGCGCGGCATGCCGTCGCGACATGCAGGACCAGCCCAAGATGAAGCCTTATCGCGGGACGACGTTCTTTACGGATGGACTCTCAGGTCGTCCGCCGGTTCCGGGAACGATTCCACGCGGGTTTCTGCGCACCGACACCGAGTACTTCACAGGCAAGAAAGCTGGAACAACACCTGGCGCGGCGCCATCAGCATCGCCGGTCGCAGGTCAGTCCGCTGCTGGTCAAGCGCAGGCCGGGGCAGGCGCTACTCAAAACGCGGCGGCAAATGCGTTCCCTGACGACGTCGAGGTTTTTCCTTTCCCGGTCACTGAAGAAACGGTTACACGCGGCCGCGAACGTTACGAGATCTTTTGTAGCGTTTGTCACGGACTGACCGGAAACGGCGACGGCATGGTCGTGCGACGTGGTTTCCGCCGCGCCGCTTCGTTCAACGACGATCGACTGCGACAGGCGCCCGTCGGTCATTTCTTCGACGCGATGACGAACGGTTGGGGCGCGATGCCGTCGTACGCAGCGCAGATTCCCGTGCAGGATCGTTGGGCCATCGTCGCCTACATCCGCGCGTTGCAATTGAGCCAACAGAACCCGAACGCCCAACCCGGCGCGAGTCCCGTGCCCGGAGCGTCACCCGCGCCTCCGCCGGGATCAGCTCCGGCGCCACCGCGCATCGGATCACCGGGAGCATCGCCTGCAGCATCGCCATCGCCACGATCCGGAGGTCACGACTGATGAGCACGTCGTTCAATCCTCCGGACCTGACGCGGTTCATGCGACGCGCGCTCATTGCGGGCGTGGTTCTGATCCTGCTCATGATCGTGCCGTGGAACCACGATCGGTTCTTTGAAGCCTATCTGATCGGCTGGACGTTCTGGACCGGAATCGCGATCGGTTCACTGGCGCTGCTGATGCTGCAACACATGACCGGCGGCGGTTGGGGTTTCGTCATCCGGCGCATACTCGAAGCCTCGACACGAACGCTTCCCGCGATGGCGGTGCTGTTTATTCCCGTCCTCCTGGGCGCGCACTCGCTTTATCACCACTGGATGGACAAAACGGAAGCCGCGAAGCACGAAGTCGTCGCGTTCAAGCTGTCGTACCTGAACTTTCCGTTTTTCGCCGTGCGCGCTGCGATCTATTTCGCGGTTTGGCTTGCGCTTGCTTACTTCCTCAATCGCTGGTCGCTATTGCAGGATCGCACTGCCGACAACCGTTACACCAGGAAGATGCGCGTGTTGAGCGGACCGGGAATGGTGGCGCTGATTTTCACGGTCACGTTCGCGTCGGTTGACTGGTACATGTCGCTCGAGCCGGAGTGGTTCTCGACAATCTACGGTTTCATCTTCGTTGCCGCGTGGAGTTTGAGTGCGCTGGCGTTTACGATCGCGGCGCTGGCGGTGCTTTCGAAAGATGAACCGCTGAAACGCATCGTCGCTCCGTTGCACTTTCACGATCTCGGCAAGTTGCTGCTCGCGCTCGTCATGCTGTGGGCCTATTTCGCGTTCTCGCAGTATCTGATTATCTGGTCGGGCAATCTGCCGGAGGAGATCGTCTGGTATCTGAAGCGCATACCCGGTTTGTGGGGCGCGACGGTGATCTCGATCGGAATACTTCACTTCGCGGCGCCCTTTCTGTTTCTGCTGTCGCGCAGCATCAAGCGTAATCCGCGCACGCTGATGATGATCGCGATACTGATCATCGTCATGCGCATGGTCGATCTGCTGTGGATGATCGCGCCCGCGTTCGGCGGACACAATTGGGTTTGGCTGGATGCAATCGCGCTACTTGGTTTTGCTGGATTGTGGCTGGCGGTTTTCACGTGGCAGTTGGGTAAACGATCGCTGATCCCGATCAACGATCCGCAATATGAGTCGGTGCTGGAACAGCACGAGATGGGTCACTGATGAGAAGTACTGGCAATGGTCATCGCACCGAGACGCCTGACGTCTCGCACATTCGCAACGTAGAGGTCACGCACGAGGCGAGTGACGTCAACGCACGCGGCGTGCTGACGTTTATCGCCGTGCTAACGTTGGCGTGCGCGGCC
Source organism: Pyrinomonadaceae bacterium (assembly GCA_035762365.1). Classification (GTDB taxonomy): domain Bacteria; phylum Acidobacteriota; class Blastocatellia; order Pyrinomonadales; family Pyrinomonadaceae; genus PSRF01. The sequence continues at coordinate 5,217 of DASTOZ010000813.1, forward strand.
GCTGCGGGAGGACTATGGTTTTTGTTCGGGTACTTAAACACGGAGAAAGCGAAAGACCGTCCGCCGGGCCCGCTCGCGATACGCGAGCAGAGCCAGC
>DASTOZ010000814.1:0-5672 GCA_035762365.1 Pyrinomonadaceae bacterium
CGATTACACGTGACCAGTTGACATCGGCGTCGGCGGAGCAGGTTGTGCTCGCGCCGGATCGCAGCCTGGACAATTCGCTGGCGCCGTACTTTGTTGATTACGTCAATCGCATCGCGCGATCCGAGTTTGAAACGTCGGGAGACGTGCAACGCATCTACACGACGATCGATTTGGAGTTGCAGCAACTCGCCGAGGACGCGCTGAAGCGGCAAATGGATCGTCTCGATAGAATTTATGCCGCGCGTGGAGCGAAACCGCAGGCGGCGTTGGTCGCGCTGGATCCGCACACGGGTAATGTGCTCGCGATGGTCGGCGGGCGCAGTTACGCCGAGTCGCAACTCAACCGCGTCACGGATGCGCATCGACAGCCGGGTTCCACGTTCAAACCATTCGTTTATGCGGCTGCGCTTGAAGACGGAATGTCGCCGGTGCAGACGTTCATGGACGCGCCGCGCGAGTTCACTTACGACCGCAACAAGACGTATCGGCCTGCGAACTACGGTGGTGGATACTCGATGCGCGAGGTCACATTGCGAACTGGTCTGGTCAAGTCGCTCAACGTTGTTACTGTCGACGTTGCGTTGCAGACCGGCCTTGCGCGCATCGCGAACCTGGCGACGCGATTCGGTTTGCCGAAACCGGAGCGTTATCCGGCGCTGGCGTTGGGGACGGAAGAAGTGACGCCGCTAGAACTGGCGACGGCGTATTCGGTGTTCGTAAACGGTGGACTTCGTATCTATCCCAAAGTGATCGCGAGTGTGTCTGAGCCGCCGGGTACACACAACTTGCCGCCGGCGGAGCAAGTGATCAGTCCGACGACGAGTTACATGATCACAAACATGCTCGCGGCGGTGATCGATCATGGCACAGCGCGCAAAGCTCGCGGCGCGGTGCCCGGGACGGCGATCGCCGGCAAGACGGGTACGTCGCGCGACGGCTGGTTTGTCGGATATTCCCCGAACCTCGTGTGTGCCGTGTGGATCGGTTTTGACGACAATGCGCAGCTTGGTTTGACTGGCGCTGACGCAGCGTTGCCCGCATGGGCCGAGTTTATGCGCGAAGCAGTCGCCGTCAGGCCGGATCTCGGTGGTGCGAACTTCGAATGTCCGGAAGGGATCAAGTTTGTAGAGATTGATTCGTCGAACGGTTTGATCTCGACGGTGGGATGTCCGCTGCGCGAGTTGATCGCCGTGACCGAGCAAACGTCACCGCACCTCGAGTGTTACTTCCATGGAAACCTGCCGATGCGGTCCAGTCCATTTGCTGACGAGTAGCGCTTGCGTGAGACACGGGAAAGAAAATTTTTAAAATATTTTTCAATGCTGGCGTGGAGCTTGCGAGACGCACATATGAAACACGAATTTTGTGGAGTCTTTTCTTATCGTTCGAGGATGACTTGCGCGATCGCGTGCTGTGTAGTGTGCGACATCGAGAGGTGCGTTTGCGTTGCGCCAAATTTTTCAAAAACTTCCAGCACCTGTCCGGTGAAGATGAGATAAGGCGCGCCGCTCTCTCGTGCTGATATTTCCACGTCCTGCCAACTGATTCCACCACGCCAACCCGTCTGCAGTGCTTTCAACGCTGCTTCTTTCGCCGCAAACCGCGCGGCATAATGCTGCGCTGACACCGCGCCGCGACTGTCGCAATACGCACGTTCGCGCTCCGTGTAAACGCGTTCGAGGAAACGCGGCGTGCGCAGGAGCACTTCGCGAATTCGCGCAACTTCGATAATGTCTATGCCAATGGAAACGATCACGAGTGATGACCAACTAGCCGAACATGGTTTTTACTGGCGCGAATTCGACGGCGTTCGCGCGCTTGTTTGTGCGCCGCTTGAAGAGGTTGGATTTGTAAACGGTTTCTCCACCCGTCTCGGCGGCGTCAGCGACATGCCATCGAATGCTTTGAGCCTCGCGGGATTCAACGACGATCGAGCGGAGAACATTCTGGAGAATCGTCGCCGCTTTCTCAAGCTTTTTCCGGGTGAATGGTCGCTCGCGGGTTGCTGGCAGGTGCATGGCGCAGACGCTCGCGTTGTAAATTCCATCGAGGAAGCAAAACCCGCGGAAGACCAACTCGGCGACACGATCTATTGCGACGTGATCGTCAGCAACACCCCTCATGTGCTGGCGGGTGTGAAAACGGCGGATTGTGTGCCGATACTGATGGGCGATCCGGTAACTGGAGGATTTGCGGCGGTCCATGCGGGCTGGCGCGGAACGCTCGCCTTGGCTGTGCTCGTCGGCGTTCAGCGGCTGAACGAGGAATACGGAGCGAAACCGGAAGACCTGCGCGTTGCGATCGGCGCTTCGGCTGGGCCATGTTGTTACGAGGTCGGCGCGGAAGTGATCGACGCGTTCACTAAACGATTCGAAGACGGCGCAGATCTGTTTACGAAAACGCGACCGGGTCATGCGAAGGTAGATCTGCTGAAAGCAAACCGGGACCAGTTGATCTCTGGCGGCGTGCGGAAAGACCGAATCCACATCGCGCCGATCTGTACGATGTGCCGCACGGATCTTTTCTTTTCCTATCGCAGGGAGAAGAGCTTGAATGGAAAAGTCGGCCGGCTGATGGCCGTCATCGGAAGAAGGTCTTAAGTTTTAGGTCTTCGGCCTTTGAGTTATCGCAAAAACCAAAGACCTAAGCCCAAAGACCAGTTACTCGACGTTGAGCCACATCTTCACTTCGCGCGTGACGGGCGGGAAGCACGACTCGTCGTTGCACGCCTGGAACCGCAACTTGCCTTTGATCTCACCCGAACCGCCGCTGTAATTCGCAGGCACCGTCACCGGGAAAGTGATCGCCGTGCGACCTTCGAAAACCGCTACTTTGCTTTTCGAAAACTTCAGACTACGCATCACCGCACGCGGGTAAACGATCGGACCGACTGTCATGCCCGACGGCGTTTCGACGTCGAGCTTTGTCGCAACCAGAAATTTATCGAGCGGTTTGTTCGACTGGACGTGAAGTCCCTGCGGGATTTCCATCACTACCCGCGCCTTGACCACTCGACCTTTCTTGACCTTGTCGGGCGCGATCGAGCCGCTGACGTTCACGTCGCTGGCCGACTGTGGCCGCGGTGTTGAATAGACCGGTATCAAGAGAACTGCGAGTAGAAATGCGGCGTTGAAGACGCGTGAATGTTTGATCATGTATGTGTGTTCAGGCTCCGATCGAATTGATGTTAATAGGTGTTCCCTGGCGGGCCGCAAGTTGCCCGCAGGCGGCAAAAATGTCGCGGCCGCGCGGGCGCCGCACGTAAACGTGGATGCCCTTGGATTCGAGAATGTTCTTGAACCGCTCGACGGTCTGGTCCAGCGAAGGTTGATACGGCAACGGCTCGGCCGGGTTGTGCGGAATCAGGTTAACTTTCGCTTTCAGGCCGTGACGGTTCAGCAGATTCGCGAGTTGTCGGGCGTGTTCATCCGCGTCGTTGACGCCGGCAAGCATCACGTATTCAAACGTGAAGCGCTCGTTAGGCTTCAACGTCTTTTCAAATTCCTTGCAGGCGTTGAGCAACTGTTCGAGTGGCCATTTTTTGTTGATGGGCATCAACTCGTTGCGCAGTTCGTCGGTCGGTGCGGCGAGCGAGATCGCGAGATGTGGTCGATCGGCGACCTTCGCGAGTTCTAGAATGCGCGGCACTACGCCGGCGGTCGAGATTGTCACGCGATTGGGGACGATGTGCAGGCCGTGTTCGTCGGCCATCACGCGCAGCGCCTGCAACAGCGAATCGAAGTTAAGAAATGGCTCGCCCGCGCCCATGCCGACGAGGTTCGTTCCGCGCGGTGGTTTCTCGCCGACTCCGTAGGCGTCGTTCAGCGCGATCACGATCTGTTCGACGATCTCGCCCGCGGTTAACGAACGCAACAAACCGAGTTGGGCCGTCAGGCAGAACGTGCACTGCAACGGGCAGCCTGACTGTGACGAGAAGCAGATTGTGTCGCGGCGTTCTTCGGGAATGAAGACTGTTTCGACAGGGAAACCGTCGTGTGTTTTCATCAAGTAGCGGCGGGTTCCGTCTTCCGAAAGATAACGCGACTCGACGGTGAGCGTCGCCGCGCGGGCCACTTCGCTCAAGCGCGTGCGCAGGTCCTTTGGCAGGTCAGTCATGTCGTCGAAACTGCGCAAACGGCGGTGCTGCAACGCGGCGAATATCTGCCGGCCGCGGTAGCCGGGCTCGCCCATGGTCTCAACAAACGAAACGAGCTGCGCCTGGCTCAGTCCCGTTAATTCCGCCCCTTGTTTCATCGTCGTTATCTTAGCATCTGGCGTCAGAGGCAGCATTTCAGTGAAGCGAATGGAACGCGTACGTGAAGTACGCGTAAATACTAGTCATGCTGACTCGCGAACGAACCATTGCGCTCACTATCTCGCTGCTGTTCGGTATGTCCGTTTTTGCGTATGGACTGCGGTGGATGGAGTGGCTTACGACGTTTCATCCGGTGCGCATCGACCCGAACCATCGCCCCGCGCCTCCGTCCGGAGGAACGGACGTTTGGTTCACGACTGCTGATGGTTATCGCCTGAATGGATGGTACTTTCAGAGTCAGGAAAAGCCTGGCGCGGCGACTGTCATTTTCTTCCACGGAAACAGCGGCAACATTTCCGACGTGGCCTGGTTGGGCCAATGGTTCGCCGGGAGAGGTGTGAACGCTCTGTTGGTCGACTATCGAGGCTACGGAGCGAGTGATGGCGAACCGGCCGACGAAGCAGGACTTTACGCGGACGGCGATGCGGCGCTGGCGTTTGTCTTGAACGAGAAGGGCGAACGTTTGAACAGAATCGTTCTTTACGGATCGTCGCTTGGGACCACCGTGGTTGCCGATGTTGCTTCCCGCAATCAGATCGGAGCTGTGATAATCGAGTCCGGCCTCAGTTCTGCAAGCTCGCTCGCGACGCACAGATTCTCGTGGCTACCAACGCCGTTGCACTTTCTGGGGAAGAACGACTTTGAATCAGCGCGAAAATTGGGAAAAGTGAAGGCCCCGATCCTGATCGCGCACGGGGATCCGGATCCGGTTATTCCAACCAGCGAGGCGCGGCTGCTTTTTGACGCTGCGAACGAGCCGAAGAAGCTGTTGATTTTTCCCGGTGCGGGTCACAACGTTTTTGGATCCGTTCGTGACCCGTACCTGGATCAAGTGGTTCAGTTCATCCGCGAATCCGTACCCGAAGATCGATAGCGATCACGGAGCGATGGTGAAGTTCGCTGAACGCGTGATTGTCTGACCGGAGACGTGGTCGCGGATACGCACCTGAATCTCGTACTCACCCGGCGCAAGAGAACGACTGTCGATGAGGCGAGTCAACGTCAAACGTTGGCCCGCGTCGTCGATCTGACGCCAGTCTTCAATCTGTTTGTTCAGCTCCTTGCCATCTTTCAACAACACGTATTCAGCGTCTGCTGCGGGACGCAGCGTCGTTTGATCGATGGCGGCGTTGTAGACCTGGAGGTACACGCCCACTGGATCGTTGCGACGGAAAACACGCGAGAGACTTGGGATGACTTTCGTCGTCCCGATCGTAAACTGACCGACCGGGGCGCCTGCTTCCATCTTTTCGAGTTTGGCGGCGAGCAGGATGTCTGACGCCGACAAGCGGTCCTCTGGAAACTTAGGCACTTCAAAGCCAACGCGTCGCACACCCATCGCGCCAGACTCGACGTC
>DASTOZ010000815.1:0-5648 GCA_035762365.1 Pyrinomonadaceae bacterium
CGCTCGCCCACCTCCTCGAACTCCTGCGCTCGACGTTAACCGACGTCGCTACGACGCTGCGCCACCTCGATCCGTCGACGTTGTTGGAGAAGAGAACCATTCAGGGCAGCGAAGTGGACGTCCTTTACGCCATCTTCCACGTGACCGAACACTTCTCGATGCACACCGGGCAGATCATTATGCTCACGAAGATGCTCACCGCCACCGACCTGCGCTTCTATGGCTTCGAGGCTGGCGCGCCGGTACACCGCTGGTGATCTCGTCCTACCGGATCTTGAGTACACACGGTCTGAGTCGACGGCCTATCTCGAGCTTTCGATGTAGATTTCGATTTAGATCAGGAAGATGCCAGGTTTATCGATCATGCTGAAAACAAAAGGACGGTTTCGGTGAGCGCGTGGCCCAACCGAACCGTCCTTTTCCGCGCCAGCCAGGTCGAACTTAACGCTGAGCAGTTCGACGCACGTGTCGGGTCTCGACTCTTGACGCGTTCTCCAGGGCGGAGAGACGGCGTTCCAGTGCCTGGTTTGCGGTTTCCAACTGCGCAACTTGCGAGCGAAGCTGTTCGAGTTCGTTTTGCTTCTGCTGCAGTTGGGTGGTGCGCTCGTCCAGCGCTTTGATCGCGGCGAGATTCACACCGGCGAGATCCTGAATGCCGATCGCTTTGTCGCTCGCACCGAGATTGAAGGCTCCGAAGAAATCTTCCGCCATGGGTCCCATGTGGCGCGTTTGGTCGCCTTCCGAGATGTAGTTCCAGGTGCTGACCGGGACTCTACGCAAGCGCGACAGCACGTCATTACCATCGACGATCATGAAGTTCTGTTTCGTCGTTCTGCTCGACGTACAGTTGAACACTCCCGAGCCCGCAGGCAAGTTACAGCCAGTGGTTCCAGCCAGGTTCGTGCGGAAGCGGAAGCCTCCCGTCGCGCGCAACGCAAATTCGTTGTTCGCCGTGTTGCGGAACGTGTCGGCCGAAGCTTGCGCAGAACCATCAGACCAGATAAACGTGCCGGTGAAGCCATTGTTTGAAGCAAACTTACCCATCGCCGTTGTGTGGTCCTGATCGGCCGTAACGTTGTAGCCGATTGCGACGGCCGCGAGACCGCGGAGATTAAAGCTCTCCGGATCGCACTTGCCGTTGATGTATGGACCACCGGACTTGGCGTTGTTACCAAGAGCGACGCCATACGTGTCACACACGCGGTTGCCGGCGCCCGCGGAAAAACCAGCCGCGCCTTTCACCTGGTTGCCGCTGCCAAACACGATGCTGCTGGTGCTCTCGGCTTGGTTCGTGTCGCCAAACGCGAGCGCGTAAAGGCCACTCGCTGTCGAATTGCTGCCGCCGGCCCACGAGAAGAAACCGACGTTGGCGTCGTCCCACTCGTTGTCAGCGTAGCCCGATCTGAACGCGCCCTTGTACGTGTGCCAGCTCGTGCGGTAACCCTTGCCTTCCATCGGACTCACGCCGATGCCGAGGTTGCCGGTCGCTACGAAGCTGCCGTTCTGAAACACTTTGAAATCCGCCGGCGTGTGTCCACCTGGGCCACTGCAACACGTGCTGCCGCCGCGAAGCCAAATCAACGGAAACGTTCCGTTCGCATCGCCGACCGAGAGTTGGAATGCACTCGGAGCGAACCGAACTGTAGTCGTATCGACGTAGAACTTGTTGGCCGCGTCGGTATTGGCAAATGGATTTGCCAGGTTAGTGATCGCGGCGCCGTTAAGAGACAAGCCGGTGAACGCATTATTGCCGGACCAGAAGTTGGTGCCATTGAGGCGCGCCATATTCAAAGAGAGCCGATTGTCAGCGATCAGTCCAACCGTTGCCGGATCGTTGATCGCGCCGATGATGTTCGTGCCTGACGGAACGGAAGCTCCGCCGACGCCTGCTGTCGTCATCTTCGAGCCATCCGGGAAGATCAAACCATTCGTTAACCCGCTGATTCGAATGTTGCCATTCACCTCGAGCTTATCGATCGGAGCGGCAGTGTTTACGCCGACATTGCCTTTGAAGTAGTTCTGATAACCGGTGTTGTCGTAGATGCCGTAGTTGCCCGACGGAATACCTGCGGTACCCAACAAGAGGTGCGTGTTGTTCGTCGCGCCGAGGGAAGGCGCCTGGCCCGTCACGATCGCTGCCGAAGAAGTCACGGTGCCGGAGCCCTGCTTGCCGTCAATCACGATGCCATACTGACTCGGCACGTTTATTCCCGCGTTGATAGTCGGCAGCGCATAGATCATGATCGCGTTGGTCGCCGGACTCGCGGTCTGACGTGGCGCGATCTGAAAAGCACGATCGTATTGCGTGCCGAGCAAGTTGTTAGCGAGCAGCAATCCGGTCGTTGCACCGTACCCGCTGTTTGGTCCAATGTGGACTAACGACTGCGGGTTGTTGTTGCCGATTCCGACGTTCGTGCCGTTGTCGAAAAGATTCGTTGAGTCGCCGAGAGTTCCGAGATTGTCCATCCACCTTGCGATGCGGTTGGCGGTTCCCGTGCCGGTCAGCGCATCAGGAGAAGGAGTTTCACTAACGGCGGCGATCGTTGTCTGTCCTTTGGGTAAGCTCGAAGCAGACTTCAAAACGCTACCGTCTTCGAACCTGATCCCGCTCGCACGAATCTCACCGGCCACGTCGAGCGTCGCCTGCGGTTTGTCTGTACCGATGCCGACGTTTCCTTCGGGAGTGATGCGCACGCGCTCTTTTTCACTGCCCGTCAACGTGTCGCCGGTGCGAAAAGTGAGCGAACCGGAAGTGCTCGCTACCTGACCGTCCGTGCCGTCATGCGCGGTCAACACTACGGAGCGCATTTTAGCGGCACGTAGAACCGTTACAGCGTCCGTGCTGTCTGCAAGTGCAATCTTTTGTGATTGAAGACGCGTGTTGAGCGCCTGCTTTTGCGTCGCGTTGATCGCGTCGGCGCGCTGAGTTGTTAACGATGCTTGTCCTCCGTTGACGACGATATTGCCGAGTCGCTGGCGAAGCTTGCCTTGTAGATCTCTGATCGTAACGACGAACAAGTACGTGCCGTCGCCGATTGGTTGCGTTGCTTCTGACAACTTCCAATCGAGTACGTTTCCTTGTCGCAGTCCCGAATCGAATGCGAGATCTCCATTCGGTGCGTAGACTTCGAGTCTGATGTTGGAAATCTCTCCGGGTGATGAGAGGCGAATTGCATTCGGCTCTGTCACCGATGCCGTCACTGCTGCGGAGGAAGAAACGGTTGCGCCAGTGGTCGCCTGGTCCTGGCCCACGACGCTAATGGCGCTGAGTAGTATTAATGAGAAGATAACGGAAGCGGTTATCGATTTGATTGACATAGTTGCCCCTTGGAGGCCTGTCAGCCTCACTCCATCTTTATCGGTACGCTGTCACGAGACCGATTAAACCTCGTTTGTTAACGCGTACCTTTGTAGGGAAACAGACCACTCGTGACCGAAGTTTCTGGATGAGGGCGTTGATTGCGATTTGGAATCCGTGTTTAATATAGGCGACTGACGGCGAGGACATTTCCGAGCCGGAAGCTTTCATAAAGACTCTTACGCCCAAGGAGCAGAACTCGATGACCTATGTCGTTGCCGAACCGTGCGTCAATTGTCGTTATACTGACTGTGCCCTCGTTTGCCCCGTCGAAGCTTTTCACCTCGACGACGACATGCTTGTTATCAACCCTGAAACTTGTATTGATTGCGACGCCTGCGTGCCGGAGTGTCCAGTTGAAGCTATTTTTGCGGAAGGCTCGGTACCGGCCGACTGGTCTAGTTTCACCCCGCTGAACGCCGAGCGTGCGTTGAGTGGTTTGCCGACGATCAGCGCCAGACTCGATCCATTGTGCGAGTAGCGCGCGTCCGGAAGTTCTGCGATAACTGAATGAAGAAACGGACCAGGTGGCTATTGGGTGGAATGGCAATCGCCGCCGGGGCGGTCGGCGCGGCGAGCGCTTATTGGAAGAGACGCACTATGCCGGATGCGAAGAGAGTTGGTGATGTTTGGGCGCGGCCCGGAATGCCGGTAACGTTCCGGGCCGAACTTATGCCCGGACGCGATCGCCACGAGCGCACGTTTCGGGTTAAAGAGCTTCTGCCAAGCGGGCGTGTTTCGTTGCACGGGGCGGACGGCGAACACATGGAGAAGGAGTTTGAACCCATTCAGTTCGATCGACGTCTGGAAATAACCGGCGAGTTCCCGCCGAGAACCTGATAATACCTACCAGTTGTAAGTCTTTCCGGGCTCCATCACCTTTAAATTCGGAATCTGCAACGCGTTGAGTTGTTCGATGATCTCTTCGCGATAGGCGGGCTTTATGTGGACGGCCATGATGTCGAGGCCGTTGTGATTGAGCTTCTTCAGCTCCTCGCCGAGTGATGCAGGTGTGAAGTGACGCGAAACTTCCGCGAGTTGGGCCATACGGTTCGGGAACGACGCCTCGATCAGTAACGCATCGATTTGCTGTGCCTGATTCAATACCTTCCAGAACTCCTGTGTCTCCGCCGTGTCTGAACTGAATGCTACGCTCTTCGAGCCGTCCGAAACGATTAGGCCAACCGTTGGCACGATGTGATTGACCGGCACTGCCGTGACTGTCAGGTGGGCCACCTGAAAAGGCTTGCCGACAGGGACCGGTACGTACTTCATCACTGGACCATAATCATTGCTCAGCTCAGAGAAGCGCGGATAGACGTTCCAGTTGAAGACGTCGCGTTCGAGCAACGCAATCACTTCGGGCGTTGCGTGGATGCGCATCGGTTCTTGCAGCGTTGGATAGAGATCGTCGATGAAGATTGGAAGACTGGCGATGTGGTCCATGTGGGGGTGCGTGACGATTATGTCGCGGACCTTGGACCGTTGTTCGTTGGTGAGGGCGATCGCGATGCTGCCGGCGTCGACTGCCACACAGTCGTCGATTAGAAAGCAGGTCAGGCGTTGTTCCAGCGTCGCGTGGCCGTTGGCGTCAAACGTACTGTGTAAGAGTTGAATTCTCACGAGCTTCCGGCTCTGGTGAAAATAACTGCGCAGCCGGAGGCAAGTATAAGCCAGAAACGAGGCACCAGCGAGGACTAAATCTCCATTGAGCCTCTCGGATCGCGCTAGCTGAGGCGTAAGAGGAAGGAGCGCGTGTTTAGCGACTAACGTGTGCGCAGTTCATCGACCAACGCTTCGAGCGCGTGCAGGTACGCCGCCTCTTGCGCCTGCGGATCGTGCTTGCGTGAGTGGAGCCCGCGGGAAACACGACTCCGGTGAAACGCGAGCTCACTCGCGAGTTGATTGAACCGGCGGCGCGCCCGCCAACCCTTCACGCCCGTCTTCGAGAACGCGTTGAACGACGAACCCATGCGTCCAATGATCGATCCGAGTTGCTCATACTCCTCGCGAGTAAAAAGCCCCCGCTCAATGTCAGTCACGAGAAACTGTCGCACCACTTGCCCCTCCCGCCGCAGCGCCAACCCGATCACGATCAAAATAATCAGAAACGCCGGCACCATCACGACGACGTAAATGATCAAAAACCCGACGCCCTCACCAATCACCGCCGAAGCGTTCCACAGACTGTGCATGAACATCGCCAGCGACAGACCAAAAATCGGCCCCAACACCTTTACCGCGGTGTTGTTCGATTGCCGCGCTAGCCCGAGACCAATCCCCGTGAGAC
>DASTOZ010000816.1:0-2692 GCA_035762365.1 Pyrinomonadaceae bacterium
TTCGCAGCAACTATTACGACGATATCGCACGCGGGCGCGAGCCGTTTGCGATGCTTCATCGCGGTGCGTAGGAGGTAATCATGGCAACACGAACAACCAGGACCACCAGGAAGAAACCTACGCGCGCAAACAACTCGAACCCCGGCTTCCGCATAAAGGTCCGCATGTACCGCCAGGGCCTGGGCGACTGCTTTCTGCTGACAATCCCGCGTAAGAACGGCGCGCCGTACTACGTCGTGATCGATTGCGGCGTCATCCTGGGAACGCAGAACGCGGGAGCGATCATGACGGAAGTGGTGGAGCACATCATCAAGACCACAGGTGGACGCGTCGATCTCGTCGTCGCGACTCACGAGCATTGGGACCATATTTCCGGCTTCGGACAAGCGCGAGAGATTTGGACGGACAAAAACAAACTCACGATCGGCGAGGTCTGGCTGTCGTGGGCCGAGGATCCGAACGATCCGCTGGCCAGTAAACTGAGGGGCGAGCGGCAGGGCATGAAGATCGCGTTGCAAGCAGCGGCATCGCGGATGCGGTTGGCTGGCGATAGTGAGGCGGCTGACGACGTCACCAATCTCATGAGTTTCTTCGGCGCGGCAGGAACAACTTCGGATGCGCTCGATACCGTCAAGTCTCTATCGCAGAAGCTTCGATACTGCAAACCGCAGGAGCCGCCGGTGACGCTCGACGGAACGGACGTGAAGGTCTACGTGCTTGGACCACCGCCCAATGAAAAGTTGATCAAGAAATACAATCCCTCGACCAGGGAACCCGAGACGTATGGCATGGATTCGATGAATCAGTTTCTGAATGCCGTTCAACCCGCGCTGCTGCGCGAATCCGACGACGATTCACCCTTCGACGAACGTTTTCAAATCCCCCTGCACGTGGCCCAGCAGGCGCCGTTTTTCCAGGAGCACTACTGGGGTGAAGACCACGACTCGCAGGAAAAAGATCAAAGCTGGCGTCGCATCGACAGCAGTTGGCTCGACTCGTCTTCGTCGCTCGCGCTTCAGCTTGATAGCGCGACCAACAACACGTGTTTGGTGCTCGCGTTTGAATTGAGCAATGGCGACGTCCTGTTGTTTGCCGCGGACGCGCAGGTCGGGAACTGGCTGTCGTGGCAGGACCTGAAATGGAACGTGAATGGATCGGAAGTCACCGGCCCGGATCTGCTCGGTCGCACGATCTTCTACAAGGTAGGTCATCACGGCAGCCACAACGCGACCTTACGTGAGCTGGGCCTGGAGAAAATGAAGTCGCTGAAGCTGGCGTTCGTTCCGGTTGACCACGAGATGGCGGTGAAGAAGCGTTGGAACAAAATGCCGTTGGACGAACTGATGGAGCGGCTCAACACGATCACCGAAGAGAGAGTAGTAAGAATCGACGGAGACATTCCGGAGAAACTCAAGGACCGCATGGTCCCGGACGCACTGTTTCACGAGGTCGTGCTGTAACGAACGGAGTCGAAGCATGGCAGGCACAATAGTCGAAGGCCGCAACGTGGCCGGCAACCTCACACTCACACCTGATTTCTGCATCATCGGATCGGGCGCGGCGGGCGGTGTTTGCGCTTTGAAACTTACCGAGGCGGGTTTCAATGTGCTCGTCCTCGAAGAAGGACCAAACATTCCGCGCGAACCTGGACCATCTCCCGGACAGCAGCGAAAGATGCTCAACGAGCGCGAGGTGGAGATGTACAAACTGCTGTACCAGGAGGGCGCCACGCGACTGACGAAGAACGGCGGCGTGAAGGTGTTGCAGGGTCGATGTCTCGGCGGCGGCACCGCAGTGAACTGGTCGGCATGTTTGCCGCCACGGCTCGAGACGCTGGATGAATGGCAGAAGCGCGGACTGCCGTTCACGCGTCAAAACCTCGATCCATACTTGCGGGAGGTTGTTAACTATCTCCCGATCGTTCGTAACGACAAGTACAACACTTCGGCGCGCAAGTTCATGCACGGTTGTGCTCGTCACGACATTCCGCACGAGAACCTGCCGAACAACACGAACAACTGTCGTGAATGTGGGAGCTGCGGCGTCGGCTGTCCCTACGATCGCAAGATGAGCGGTTTCGTGCGGTGGCTCGAGGACGCGCGCAACCTGGGTGCGACGATCTACACCGATACAAAGGTCGATCAGCTCGTGGCTGGCGGCGATCGCATCACCGAAGTGCAGGCGCACTTCATCGACGGCAAGACGCGTCCAACGAAGCGCAAACTGACGGTCAAACCTGCGAAAGGCGTCGTGCTCGCCGCCGGGGCGATCGGCACACCGGCCGTCCTGTTGCGTTCGCAGCTCGATCTCGACGGACGGGTCGGACGGTTTACGCACATTCATCCGGTGACGATAACGATCGGCAAGTATCCCGAGCCGACGTCGCCCGCGTACGGTGTTCCCGACAACATGTACACGCCGAAGTTTGCTGCTGGTCCAACCGGATACCTGATCGAAACAGGTTCGTTCTACCCGGTGCTTTCGGCCTCGGCGACCTTGCAGCACGGCGACGAGTTGCACCGCATCATGCGCGACTACTATCCGAACGCCGCCATCTCCTACGCCCATCACACGACAGGTTTCGACGACAAAGAAAAATACGGCGCCGTCGAGCTGGACGAGAACGGCGATCCGGAGTTGGACTACAAGATTCCGAAAGCCAATGTGACACCGATGCAGGAGAGCCTGGTGA
>DASTOZ010000817.1:0-3548 GCA_035762365.1 Pyrinomonadaceae bacterium
CATCGTAGATCTCGACGCGTCGTTTCTTCGCGAGGGAAGCAACTGTCGACGCGCCAACATCGGCCGCCTCACAGAGTGATTGCAGCGACATCGGTCCGCTTTGTTCGAGCACCTGCACAACGCGCGCTTGCGCTTCGGTTAGTTTCTGTTCGTCGGACAGTGCCAGGCGCACGAACCGTCGCAGTTTCGGTTTCGCCGAAGCTCCTCGTTTCGTCGACGGCGTCATGCCGGGCGGCAACGCGGCTTTTATGACCTCGCCCAACGGGCACGCGTAGTAGTCGGCCACCCAACGCGCAAGTTGCAGAATCTCCGGACTGCAAACCGGCTCGAGGTCCATCAGACTCTGCGCATCCTTGATGTCGATTTGCGCGAGATTACTAGCAAGCTCGTCGACCAGGCCAACGATGTAGCCGGTGACAAGCTTCCGTCCGAGAGGCACAACGATGCGTGCTCCCACTTCGGCTTGGGCGCTCAGTTCGGGATTGAGTCGATAGGTGAAGGTCTGGAACACGTGAAGCGGCATTGCCACTTCAGCATACGCAGAGGTTGCAGCAGTTCCAGCGTCGTGAGGATCGCGAGGTTCGCGAGGTTCGCTTTCTACGGTGTTCACGGATTATCCAGGTAGTCGCGCACTTTCTTCAGATCTTCCCAGGTCTCGCGTTTCTTCGACGGGTCGCGCAGCAGGTACGCGGGGTGGAACGTCGGCATCACGCGAATGCCTTTGTAGTCCTGGAAGTTCCCACGCAGTCTGGTGATGCCTTCGCGCGTGTCGAGCAGGTTTTTGGTGGCAGTGTTGCCAAGCACGACGATCACTTCCGGTTGGACCGCGGCGATCTCGCGTTCCAAAAACGGCTTGCATGCTGCGACTTCATCGGGCAACGGCGCGCGGTTGCCTGGTGGACGACAGCGGTTTACGTTGCCGATCAGCACATCTTCACGCTTCATGCCGATGGCTTCGATGATCTTTGTCAGCAACTGTCCCGCGCGGCCGACGAATGGTCGTGCCTGTGCATCTTCGTCCGCGCCGGGCGCTTCGCCGACAAACATCAGCCGCGCTTTCCGGTTGCCCTCGGTGTGGACCACGTGCGTGCGTTCCTGATGCAACGGGCAGCGAGTGCAGTCGCCGATCTCTCGATGGATGTCCTCGAATGTTTCGGTGGAGGTTGCGAGCTTTGGTGCAGCCGGCGCCTTCTCGAACAGTGAATCGCGAGTGGTTGCTTGTTTGATTACGGGTTTTGGAACCGGCGCTTCATCAGGAACACGGATTCCTTCAACGCCCAGCTCGCGCAGGTGTGCCAATTGCTTTTTTAGTAGTTCTGTTATTTCAGTTGCCATTCGATCTCAGCGTGCCGATCACATCCAAAATACGATTTGCTGCTTCCACTTTCGACATCACCGGCAGTTCAACCGGCGCGCCGTTCCTCGTGATGATTGTGACGGCATTGGTCGTCGTGTCGAATCCGGCGTCCGCACGCGTGACGTCGTTTGCTACGATCGCGTCGAGGTTCTTGCGCTCGAGTTTCTGCCGCGCGTTCTCAACGACGTTTTCAGTTTCCGCTGCAAACCCGATCACCAACATCCCATTCGATCGCGAGGCCGCCACTTGCGACAGCACATCTGGCGTTCGTTCGAGTGTCAACGTCAACGTCTCCTGCGACTTCTTGATCTTTTCACCGGCACGCTCGCTCGGACGATAATCCGCGATTGCCGCGGCGCCGATAAACACCGACGCATTTCCGCTCTCGCTCGCCACCGCTTGCGACATCTCTTCCGCCGACAATGCCTTGATGACTCGAACACCGGCGGGAGCTTCGACAGTGGTCACTCCGCGTACGACCGTCACCTCAGCGCCGCGCTTCAACGCTGCTTCTGCGAGTGCGAAACCCATTCTGCCGGAAGAACGATTGGAGATGAAGCGCACCGGATCGATCTCTTCACGCGTCGCGCCAACGGTGATTAGTATCCGCTCTGCGATTAAGTCCTTTTTGCGCGTTGATGCGAGTATGTCCAACGCTGCGGCGACGATTCGATCTGGTTCACTCAACCTGCCTGGACCGATCGTCTTGCACGCCATCTCGCCCGCATCGGGCTCCATGATGTGCACGCCGTCCGCGCGAAGCTGATCGAGGTTACGCTGCGTCGCCGGATGCTCCCACATCGTCGTGTTCATCGCAGGCGCGACGAGCACCGGCGCGGTACACGCAAGGTAAGTCGAACTGAGAAAATCGTCGGCGATGCCACGCGCAAACTTGGCGATCATGTTGGCCGTCGCGGGCGCAACGACGAGCAGGTCGGTTGTTTGCGAGAAGGTAATGTGGGCTATCGGGTCGGGATTGTCGGGCGCGTAGTCGTCGACGACCACGTGCGAACCCGAAAGAGCGCGAAACGTCAGTGGCTGAACAAACTCGCAGGCCCGCTTCGTCATCGCGACACGGACCACGCATCCGGCGCGCTGAAACCCGCGCAACACCTCGACCGCCTTGTACGCAGCGATGCCGCCGCAGACGCCGAGCGCGATGTTGTAGTTGCTCATATGAGCCTGGGAGACGTCAGAACCCGGGGAAACCATACCGCTTAACGGAAAACGAAGATCAATGTAACATTGCCGACAGACCTGCGCAATTTAGTGATTCGCGCGGCTGTTATAATCGCCCGTCGCAAGGAAATTAGGACAACGGGCCAGGCCCAAACCATGGCAACCTTCAAGAGATCAACGGCTCTTCTGATTGTCGGCCTTTTTGCGTTCTCGTGCGTCCTGGCGGGCCAGGGGACGCGGGTCTCGTCCGATGAAGAGTTTGGACCAGTGGTTCGGGCCTATCTGGGATACCTCCGGAATGAGCAGGAAGTGGTCGACGACCGCGTCAGCCGGCATGAGGTCAGCCCCACTTACTACCGCCGCAATTCCAATCGAATAAAAGCGCTGCGGCAGATGGCGATTCGTCTCGCCCGCGAAAGCAGCAACGACTACCTGCCCGAGCTTGAGGCAGTCGCGGGAAACGAGTTTCGCATACTCTTTGGTTCAGCGCCGCCGCAGATCTCGACGCTGAAGGTCGGCGAGATTTTTCGCAATACCTTTCGTTATCTCGGCATGGTCCGTTCAGGTGAACCGTTTTACGTTTTTGCTCGACTGGATCCTTACGAACAGGCCGAGCTTCAGGAAAAGAGCGTCTCGAAAACCGCAGAGGGCGTTGAAGCGGCTCCGAAAAACGCAACGCGCACCCGCCGCGTCACGCCGAACAACAACCGTTAAGCCAGCAGTCCTGCCATCAATCCCACGCGACGTGTTTCGAGTTCGCTTGAATAACCTCGTGAAAACTTTTCTTGACTTCCACGGGAGAAGGGAATAACAAAGCACTTCTAATCAATCACCGGAGGATAGCTCATCATGTCTCTTTGGGGTCCATTGGAGAACAGGTACAAAACGACGAAGCGGCCGCGCAAACTGCTGGCCCTCGACGGCGGAGGCATTCGCGGCGTACTCACTTTGCAAGTGCTGGTTCGGATGGAGGAGTTGCTGCGCGAGCACAGCGGACAAGGCGACAACTTTC
>DASTOZ010000818.1:0-9811 GCA_035762365.1 Pyrinomonadaceae bacterium
GAGCGTGGTCGAGTAGAAGCCGGAGTTTTTTGGTTTGAGCACGAAGTAGTCGTCGTCTTCGGGCAAGAGCAATTCGACGACAGACTTGCCGCGCGATTCTCGGCAGTGTGCGACGGTCTTCTTGAAATCGGAACGCCAGCGTCCGAAGTTGTCGTTGACGTAGACCGCTGGAATGCCGGCCCCGTTTGCTCTTCGCTTCAGAGCCGCGATGTTCTTCGCGGCGGGAAGTGCGTGCTCCAGCAATTGTTCGGCTTCGGGAAAATCGAAGTCGTTGATGACGTCAATCAGAAGCAGCGCTGCGTTGGATTTGTCTGGCGCGGAACCGTGAAGATCTTGACTTGTTACCCGCATGATCTATCCTCTTGTCCCCATAATAGACTCTCGTGTACAGTCCCTTGGACTTTACTACAAAACACAAATTAGAAAACACAACCGAGGAGCCCCATGTGCACTGATCGTCGCGATTTTTTACGTTTATCGGCTGGAATTGCCGGCGCCACTCTCTTCGGCACTTCACTGGCGCACGCCGACAACGAAACCCCCGAGCTGCAACAGCAAAACCAGCCGGAAGCCATTCGTCAGTTGCGCCGGATGACCGACGGCGTCGTCCCGATCACGCTCGAAGAACGCAAGGGCCGGATCGAAAAGGCGCAGCGACTCATGCGCGAGCAGCGCATCGACGCGATCTATCTCGAACCCGGCAGCAGCATGACTTATTTCACCGGCATGCGCTGGGGCACCAGCGAACGCATGTTCGCGGCCGTGATTCCAGCACGCGGCGAGCTCGCCTGGGTGTGTCCGAAGTTTGAGGAAGAGCGCGCTCGCGAGCTGATCAAGATGGGCGCCGACATCCGAACGTGGGAGGAAGACGAGAGCCCTTACAAACGCGTCGCCGAGATCTTTCGCGATCGCGGCGTGCGCACCGGAACGGTCGGTATCGAAGAACGCGTGCGATTTTTCCTGTACGACGGCATTCGCAAAGCTGCGCCCGCGTTGAAGTACGTCGACGCGACGCCGATCACCGCCGGCTGCCGCATGTTCAAGTCGCCCGCCGAGCTCGCGTTGATGCAGAAGGCAAACGACATCACGATCGTCGCCTACAAAGCGACCCGCGACAGCATGACTGAAGGCATGACCCAGGGCGACTTCGCCGGTATTTGCGCGTCTGCGTTTCGCGCCCTTGGTTCGTCGGGCGGAATATTCGTCAGCTTCGGAAAGTACACCGCGTTTCCGCACGGCAGCAGCACGCCCCAACGGTTGAAAGAAGGCGACGTCGTGTTGATGGACGGCGGTTGCAGCATCGACGGGTATCAGTCAGACATCACCCGCACATTCGTTTTCGGCAAAGCGTCCGATCGTCAGCGACAGATCTGGGATCTCGAAAAGAAGGCCCAGGATGCGGCGTTTGCCGCGATCAAGGTTGGCGCGCCTTGCGAAGTGGTCGACGCCGCGGCACGAAAGGTGATCACCGACGCGGGGTTTGGTCCCGATTACAAGGTCCCGGGACTGCCGCACCGGACCGGTCATGGCATCGGTCTCGACGGACACGAGTGGACGAATTTTGTGCGTGGGAATAAAACGCCGATGCAGCCGGGTATGTGTTTTAGCGACGAGCCGACGGTGGTGATTTATGGCGAGTTTGGAATCCGGCTGGAAGACTGCCTGTACATCACGGAATCCGGGCCGAAATTCTTTACGAAGCAGAGCGAGTCGATAGACGACCCGTTTCCGGGAACTTAGGCCCAATTTAAGCAACGCCCGTCAGGACGGCCAGCAGCCACATTGCGAGGAACGCGACGATGGCTACACCAGCGCTCAACAGGCAGATTATCGAGGTCTCAATCAGCTCCGATGTCTTTTTTTGTTCGATCATGGGGAGATCCTTGTTTTCAGATGGAAATCATTCGTACAATCCGTCTTTCCTGAGTCGCATACGAGAGCCCGGATTGGCGTAATCTACGACTGCGTCGCCCGGCAAGTCCTCAGGCGGCACTCAAAAAGTCCTCAAAGATATTTCTCAAGCCCGTTTTTATGGCGCAGTTGGACAGTCACAGCTATGAATTTGGTCGCTTCCGCTTGAAAACAGCGGAACGAATCCTGCTGCGCGAAGGGGAGCTGGTTCCGCTCACGCCGAAGGTCTTCGACATCCTGATTACGCTCGTGGAAAACCGCGGACAGGTCGTCGCCAAGGACGATCTGATGAAACGCGTTTGGCCCAGCACCTACGTCGAAGAAGGAAACCTGACGCAGAACATCTCGCTGCTGCGGAAAGCGCTCGGGGAGAGTCCCGGAGGCGTGCAGTTTATCGAGACCGTGCCGCGACGGGGCTACCGGTTTGTTGCCGACATCAACGAGGCTTGGGACGGTGTTTCGTCGGGTGTCTCCGCCGCAACTGCGCCGCCTGCCGATGCGGAAACTGTCTCACATAAGGACAATTCGACGTCGACACCTCTCGTATCTATTCCCGCCACGGCCAATCGAGCTGCATGGCGCAATCCGGCGTTCGCGGCTCTGGCCGGCGCGGTTGTGATAGCTATCGTCGGTCTGGTCTATTTCACTAGTGGCAAGACGGACGCTGACCCGATTGGGTCGATAGCGGTGCTGCCGTTTGTCGACGAATCGTCCGATCCGGACGCGCAGTACATCAACGACAAGATCGCGGAGAGCTTGATCAATAGCCTCTCGAAGTTGCCGCAACTGCGCGTTGTGCCCCGTAGTGTCGTCGCGGGTTACAAAGGCAAGGAGATCGATCCGCGCAAGGTCGGACAGGAGTTGAACGTGCGGGCGGTCGTGACGGGTCGCATGCGGCGGCACGGCGACATCATCAGCATCCAGGCCGACTTGATCGACCTCGAAAACGTCGCACAACTCTGGGGACAGCACTACGATCACAAGCTTTCCGACGTCCTGCTGGTCCAGGACGACATCTCGCGCGACATCTTCGAAAACCTTCGTCTCAAACTGAACGTCGAGGAGAAGAAACAGCTCGAAGCGTATGGCCTTTACTTGAAAGGCCGCAACGCCTGGAACAAGCGCACCGGTGACGCGTTGCTTCAGGCCATCGACTTCTTCAACAAGGCGCTCGAGATCGATCCGAACAACAGCGCCGCTCACGCTGGTCTCGCCGACTGCTACAACATGCTCGTCGTCTACGGACGATTGGAGCCGAAAGAAGGATTTCCAAAAGCGAAGGACGCAGCTTTAAAGGCGCTGGACATCGACGAAGGCTCAGCCGAGGCGCATACGTCGCTGGCATTCATCAACTTTCGTTGGGACTGGGACCGGGCCGCGACTGAGCGCGAGTTTCAGACCGCGATCAAGTTGAAACCCGCGTACGCGCCCGCACACCAGTGGTACAGCTCGTACCTCGTCGCGGTCGAACGTTTTGACGAAGCAATCGCGGAGGCCAAGCGGACGGAAGAAATCGAACCACTTTCGTTCGTCTCGAGTTCACACCTTGGCTGGATTTACTACCTGTCCGGAAAGAACGACGAAGCGATCGAGCAGTGCAAGAAGATCCTCGAACTCGATCCGAGCTCGTTTCCGGCGCGGCGTTATCTCGGGTTGGCGTACGAAGCGAAGGGCATGTACGCCGAAGCGATAACGGAGTTTCAAACTGGCGTGAAGATTTCCGGAAGTCCGTTGATGCTTGCGCTATTGGGCCACGCGTATGCGGCGTCCGGGAAGAAGACCGAAGCGCAGCAGGTGCTCACCGATCTGCAACAGTTGCAAGACCAGCGATACGTTTCACCGTACACGGTGGCTGCGATCTACGCCGGATTGGGCGACAAAGAGCAGGCGTTCAAGTGGTTGGATACGGCCGTTGAAAGCCGTGATATCTGGTTGATGAACCTGAAAGTCGATCCAGTCTTCGCGAAGCTGCGTTCCGAGCGCAAATTCACCGACACTCTCGCGCGCATCCGCCTCCGCCCGTAAAACCTTACTTCGTGAGCTTGAAAGAATTGAAGAAGCGCTTTGACGTCGTATCGAAGAGTTCGGCGAGGTCTGCCGGATTTGCCGACGGTTCGCCATTGCGGAACGCGACCTTTGGTGGCGCGGTGATGATCACGTAATAGAGACGTCCTTTAGCAAAGAAGTATCTTCCTCGCATAATCAGCCCGATCTCACGCTGTATTAACAATTCTCTGCCGACAATCCCATCCACCGTTATGCTGTTTTCGCTGAGGAGACGGTGCCTTTTCGCAAGAGTACGGTCGCGCATTTGGTCGAGTGTTGCTTCGCGTTGCGTGGGTGTTTGGGGAGCACCCGAATCCGAAAAGGAAATGAAGAAGCCTAAGTCATCGAATTCGAGAGTGAACAAATGGGCTTTAATTGGCCGCCCTAGATCCGACTCGACCTCGGTAACCGTCGTCTTTGGACTTCCCGGAAACGAAACCGTGAATCCGCCCTCAGCAGAGTTGAATTCTTTCCATTTGCTCTCATCGTCTTTCGGTGGCGTCTGTTGTGTTTGCGCGATTGCGCTGCCGCAGAGCAGCGTAATGAGGATGAGGCGCTGGATGGTTGCGCGCGTCGTGAGAACCATGCGCACCACCCTATACCCCTTGAAACAACGCGTCAAATTTTTACGGTTCGAGCCCGGGTTCGTACGTGTTGATGAACGTCAGAAATTTCGAGACTTCGATGATGTCTTTGCCGACGAACCGGATGCTGTGCGAGTCGGGACGCTGGATCATGCTCAGGTAACTCAGCACCTCCGCCGGGCGGTAGTTTTTGAAACGGACGTCGAGTTCGATCGGCGCCAGGAGCTTGTAAGGTTTGAATTCGCTGATTCTCTTAACTGCGCGTTGCGCTTTCTCGCGAATCAAGACCTGCGCCATTTGCGGCGTCATCGTCTTCGCCGAGTGAAAACCGGAAGCCCACTTTACGACAGCGCCTTCGATGTTCCCCAGCAGCGCCGTCGTTTCTTTCACCACCGCATCATCGCCCGAGACCATGATCACGGGCACGTTGAAGTGACCCGCTATCGCTGCGTTGAGTCCGGCCTCCGACACCGACACGCCTTTGAGTCGAACATCCGTGAGCCTCGCGCTTGAAAGCGTGTGCGCGCGCACGCCATCGAGATTGGTCGTGCCGGTGTGATAGCCAATAAAGATCGCGCCCGCGAACGTCTCGTCAATGCCCTGCATCATCCCGAGCGGCCTCGGCCATGAACGAACTATCAAGACGTTGCTCGGCGTCAACTTCTCGATCAGCAGGTTTTGACCGTTACCGTGCGAGTCGCTGATGACGATGTCGGTCGCGCCGCCTGCCATTGCGCCTTCGATGGCGGCATTCACTTCCTGCGTCATAAATTCACGGAAACGCGCGTACTCGAAGCCTTGCGGTCCGAGTTGCTCGCCAGTGACGACACCGGTGATGCCTTCCATGTCGGCGGAGATGTAGATCTTCAGTCGTCGTTGTTCCTGCGCAGCGGCGGTAATGACAAAGACGATCAGCGAAAGGGCAAGATAGACTGCTCGGAGTTTCACGTTGTTAGTCCTTTACTTTACGCGTTCTATAACACGGATCGATTCAAGCGCCTTGAGATACTCAATCACGTACTCAGTTGGAATCGGACCATACGTCGCCGCGACTGCATCGCGAATCTGGAGCGCGCTACGCCGTCCGTCGACGAAGTTCAGCACTTCGTAGGCATACTCGCTGCCGGAACCACGCAGCCCTCGATGTGAAAGCAAACGAAGATCGGCTTCATTATCGGCGCCGTAATGATCGGTGAAGTAGTCGTAGCCGAAAGCAGTCATCGGCCCTTTCAAATCAGGCCGGCGACGAAAGATCAAAACTTCATCGGACGTTGCGGTGGGCGATGGCCCAACCGGTCCAGCAAGCCGCGCAAGTTCGTCGAGAAAAATCTTTGCGCCCGCACGCGTCTCGCCGGGAACGTTAAAAAAGCGCTCCATCGAGTCGATCATCGTGCGCTCGTACCAGAGATGCTGCCGCGTGATCGTCGCTACTTCGTTCGGCGTCAGGCCTACGCGGCGTCCAATCATCGTCGCGGTGCGACGCAGGCTTCCGGCCTGAACCAAACGCAGAATCGCGTTCGCGTCGCGCCCACTCGTATTCGCCAGAAAGAGCGCACTCGCCGCGCCGATAAACGCGGCCCGTTTTAGTTTCGTCGGATCGATGTTGGCGGGCGTGTCGAAGTTCGTGTGGATGTAACGGTCCGGCCAGTCGTTCAGGTAGATTGCGGGAATGCCGAACGAGCTGTCCGTGTAAACCTGGTGATCGCTGCCCATCGAGAACGGCGCCATCTCGGCCAGCAACGGCTCCTTCCCACCTTCGGGCGCGACCAACGGATACGCAGCCGCCTGCCCGCCCGCAAAGTTCGCGGACTGTTCGTTCACAAACTCGCCGAAGTGCTCCGCGACGTCGTTCACAAACGACGGCAGACTGTTTGGACCGCGCGTGACGTGAAAGATCGCTTTCGTTTCCGGGCCACCGCCGACCATGTCCATGTGAATCGCCGCCTTGATGCGCGAGGCGATCTCCGGGCGGGCATTGAGGTAGGTGATCGTGCCTTCGATCTCAGGCGGGAAGATGAACCGCATCGTTCGCGCGGGTCGCTTGATCTTCTCTTCGCGAATCAGTTTGCCGAAGGTGCGAGCTATTTCGAGAATGGTCACACAGCCACTGGCGTTGTCGTTTGCGCCCGGACGCTGATGGTCCAGGTGACAGCTAAACACGATCTCCTCGTTGCGCAGACTGGCGCCGGGGATTGTTGCGGTCACAACGTCATAGGATCCGCTGTGTTTACCCGCCTCCACGCGGGCCTCTAGTCGAACTCTCTCGCCCCGCAACAGGCGCGCCTGGAAGCTGCGTGCTTGTTTCAACGAGACCATGAACGCGAACGTCGGATTGGGCGAGAACGTGTCGAGGTGGCCCCAGCGCACAAGGTTTTCATCCTCGCCGTACCAGGCGGTGCGCTGGTTCTGCGCGTAACTGACGATGCCTGCCGCGCCGTAACGCTTGATCGCGAGCGGAACGACAGCGCCGGGCTGCGATGAAGTCAGCACTAGTTTGCCGCGAACGTCTGTTCCCACGTAATCGCCTTCGGATGTGCCGGCGCCGATGTGTACGAGGTCTGCAGTAACGTGTCCACTCTCGCTGTCTTGCGCGAGTGAGATCGGCATCGCGTCCCAACTTGCGATCTTCGTTTGTCGCTCCGACGAAGCACCCAGCTCCCACAGTTCGGCAAACTGCGCGTCCCAGGGTGGTCGCGACTTCTGTGTGCCGTAGGAAATTTTGCCGTCAGCAGGGAACTGTTCGATGCGCGCATCGGATAGACCATACGACCGAAGCTGCTCGACGATGTGCTCGGCCGCGGCGCGAAACCCGCGCGAGCCGCGCATCCGATGTTGGCGCGCGATGAACTCGAGATTGCGCTTCGCAGTCTCCCCCGAGAGCTCCTGCGCGAGAAGCGCAATGGTGGATTCGGGGAGCAGCAACTCCCCGTTTCCGGCCACTGAATTAACGCTGATTAGTAAACAGATGAAGCAGGCAAGACTTCCGGTCGTAATGTATCTGGCTGAGGTTTGTGTCTTCTGTGCCTTCTTGTGGCTCGTTTTCATCGCGCGGATTGTACCACCGGCACCGCGATGTACGAGGCCTGCGGGCCTGCGCGAAACACGCGCTGCGTGGCGGGCTGAAAGTCTGACTCTTTAGCTTGAAAGATGTTCGGCACGAACCGTTGCGGGTTGCGGTCGATCAGCGGAAACCACGTGCTCTGCACCTGGACCATGATGCGATGGCCCTTCTGGAAAACGTGATCGTTCGCGGGAAACGGGATCTGGTAGTGCACGACCGTGTTCGCGGGAAGCGCTTGCGGTTTTTCCCAACTCTTGTAATAACGCCCCCGGAACACGTCACCCGCGATCATCAGTTGATAGCCACCCATTTTCGGATCGGGTTCGTACTTCTCGGGATAAACGTCGATCAGCTTCACGATCCAGTCGCTGTCCGTGCCTGAAGTCGACGCGAAGAGGTTCGCGATGATCTTGCCGGAGACGGTAACGTCCTGGTCCAGCGTGTCCGTCACCCACGTCAGCACGTCCGGACGATGATGAACAAACCGCTGGTCCTCGACCAGCCACGTAGTCCATCCCGATCGCACTTCGATCGGACGTTTGCGATAGGGAACAGGATTCGCCGGATCGGAGACAAAACTATCAAACGCGGGCTGCGACGCCGGAGGCGGATCGAACGACAACTTGCCGTTTGGTTGGAAGTAAAGACGCTTCGCGGCGACGTTCTGCTTCGGCGGCCACTCGCTGTGCTCCACCCACTGATTGCTGCCAGTCCGGAACGTGACGGCTTCGGATCGATTGCCGCTTCCTCTGCTTTTCAGATAGTAGTCGAAGAACGGCGCCAGGATGTTCTTGCGATAGTGCGCGGCCGTAGGGCTGCCGAAATCGACCGGTCCGAGCTTGTTGCCTTCGCCCCTCGACCAGCCGCCGTGGTTCCACGGGCCGACGACAAGAAAGTTCTGCTTCTGCGCATCGTGACGTTCGAGTAGCTCGTAGATCTTGATCGGGCCGTAGAAGTCTTCCTGGTCCCACCAACCCGCGACGTTCAGCGTTGGAACCGTGACCCGCGTGAGCCACGGCTCGAATCCCTGCCGTTTCCAGAAAGCGTCGTAGTCGGGATGTTTGACGAAGTCGTTCCAGGTCGGCAGCCGCTCCTGAAAGTACTTCGCGTTCGCATTGGCGAGTGGGCCAAGAGCGAGATACCACTCGTAGGCATCGTAGCGGTCGATGATCTTCGTCGGGTCGGTAATCTCTTTCGACGACTCCATCATGAATGCGTATTCGAGACCGTAACTCAGACGAAATGCGCCATTGTGATGAAAGTCGTCGCCGAGCCACATGTCTGCCGGCGACGCCTGCTGCACGATCGCTTTCAACGCCGGATGCGGATCGAGCATTCCCATCACCGACAGCCACGCGCCGTAACTCGTCCCGGCCATGCCGACGCGCCCGTTGTGGTTCGACACGTTTTTCAGCAGCCATTCGATCGTGTCATAGGTGTCGGTGCCTTCGTCGATCCCTTTCTTGTCTGCGGGATCGCGCGGTTGCCGAAGCATCACGAACTGCCCCTCAGACTTGAACCGTCCGCGGATGTCCTGCCGCACGATAATGTAATCACTTAACTCGGGGAGCAACGCCGCGAGTTGTTCGGGAGTGGCATTTCCGATCCCGTACGGCGTTCGCAGCAACAGCATCGGCGCCGGTTCGGTCGTGCGCGTCGGCGTAAAGACCTGCGTGTAGAGCTTTACGCCATCGCGCATCGGAACCATCGCTTCGGTGCGCGTGAACGGCGCTTGCTGCGCGCCTGCGACGCCAACGATTACAAACAGTAGAAAAAACGCGACGCGGAGTTGTTTGCAGAACACGCGTTACCTCCCCGAGGGCTTTGAAACACGATCGATCGGCGCCGGTCGCGGCACTCGTCGCATTGGATTTTGTTGCAACAGCTTCAATGCTTCCTGCACTGCGCGCTCGAGTTGCGGATCGTTTCCTTTCAGGACTTCCGCCGCCGAATACTCTACTTCGATATCGGGCGCGACGCCGATGTTCTCGACGTCCCATTCGCCTTTCAAATTGTAGAACGCGAGGTTCGGCGCGGTAATGCCGCCGCCGTCAATCGTTGGCGGGAAACCGAGCGTTCCAACCAGTCCGCCCCACGTGCGCGTCCCGACGAGCGGCCCGATCTTCCGCTGGCGAAACATGAACGGCAGCGCGTCGCCGCCGGACCCTGCCGATTCATTTATCAGCATCACCTTTGGACCATAGAGACC
>DASTOZ010000819.1:0-4175 GCA_035762365.1 Pyrinomonadaceae bacterium
CGCGCTTAGCAACGTGCCGCGAAACATTCCGGACGATCTGCTGAAGCGGATCGCAGCTAACGGCGGTGTGGTCCAGGTCAACTTCTACAGCGGATTTGTCGACACAAACACCGTCGCACCGCAAAGCCAGGCGCGCGACGTGCGGTTGAAAGCCCAGCAGGACGCGCTCGACGAGAAGTACAAAGACGATCCCGAGCGTCTTGCCGAAGAGAGCGACAAGCTCGAACAGGCGAACCCGTTGCCGCCGCTTCCGATCTCGAAACTGATCGACCACTTCGATCACATCGTGAAGGTCGCCGGGATCGATCACGTCGGCATCGGCGCTGATTTCGACGGCGCGAACGACATGCCTGAAGGCGCGAAAGACGTCTCGATGTTGCCGAACATTACTTACGAACTGCTGAAGCGTGGCTACAGCGAACGCGACATCAGAAAGATCCTCGGCGAGAACTTGTTGCGTGTGATGGCTGAAGCCGAACGCGTGTCACGCTCGATGAGCAAGTCGATCAGCGGTGATGGAAGCACGCGCCGCATTAAGTAAAAATCCATGGCTACCGCGCCACACGGACTGTGCGAACTGCAACCGAGAGGTCAGCAGGTAAGATTTTTTATATGCGAGTCTCGCGTTAGCGCTTTTGCAGGCCACCTGCGCTCGGTCGCAATCACGAAGAAAAAAATCCGTGTCACCTGTGAAACCACGGATGACACGGACGTCCATCTGAAGCAGTAAAGAAGAGAGTTACTCGTTACCGGTTTTGACCACCTTGCGGTGTGCGGCCCATCTGTCCTGACGAACCGCTGCCCTGGCCGAAGTCGTCATCTTCTTCAGCGCCGAGGCCACCCTGCTTGTTCTTCTGGCCCGCGCCCTTCTGTCCAGTCTGCTGATCGTTCGGATTACGTCCCGGTGTCTGCCGGCCGAAATCCTGATTACCAAGATCGTCTTCCTGGCCCGCGCGTCCCATATTTCTGTCGAGATTGTCGTTCGTCATTCTGTCGTGTGCCATCTATGTATCCCTCCATTAATGGTGACTATTGTTCCGCTCAAATGACAAAACAAGCTGTGTGCCAAATTGGAAAAGCGCACAGATCGCGGGGTGATTTGTGCTGTATGAGTTCGAAAACCGATACATCCGCACCAACGAATTGATACAGTGCGTGTTATTATCCGTTGAAATGAAATGACTCACGCGGGGCTGTATATCCACATTCCATTTTGTCGTTCGCGTTGTTCGTACTGCGACTTCGCCACCGGGATTTATCAAGGCGAACTTGCGGAGAGATACGTGCACGCGGTGGTCGAAGAGATCGCGCGATCACGAAACGGAGGCGCGCTTGTGGACACGGTCTACTTCGGCGGCGGTACGCCGTCGTTACTCACGCCGGTCCAACTCGATCTGGTCCTCTCGGCGTTACACCGTCAGTTTGAAATCGAGCCGGGTTCTGAGATCACGGTCGAGATGAATCCGGGGACAGTGACGCGCGATCAACTGCGCGCGTTTCGTGCTTTGGGTGTGAATCGCGCGAGTTTTGGCGCGCAAACGTTCGACGACGCCGAGTTAGCGAAGCTCGGCCGTTCGCATTCGTCCGCGGACACGTTTAAAACTTTTCACGAGCTGCGTGCGACGGGTTTCGACAATGTCAGCTTCGATCTGATCGCCGGACTTCCGGGACAGACACTCGCCGGTTGGCAACGAAACATCGAACAGTCGCTCGCGCTCGAACCGGAGCACCTCTCGTTCTACCTGCTCGAGGTCCATTCGGGAACGCCATTGGCCGATCACATTCGCCGCGGTTTGCAACCAGTGCCTGACGAAGACCTGGCGGCGGTGATGTACGAGTGGATGATCGAACGCGCGACGGCTGCGGGCTACGAGCATTACGAGATCTCGAACTTGTGCAAACCCGGGTTCGGTTCGCGTCATAACACGAAGTACTGGACCGGCGCGCCTTACTACGGCTTCGGTTGTTCGGCGCACTCATTTGTCTCTGCCCCTTTTGGCCACGCGCGCCGTTGGTCCAACGAACGCGACGTCCTTCGGTACGTCGCAAACATCGAACAAGGCGCGTCGCCGATAGTCGAAGAGCAGGAGCTGACCGAAGCTGATTTGCGCGCGGAGGCGTTGTTCCTCGGCATGCGAATGATGCGCGGTGTCGACGTGCGCGAGTACAACGAAATGTTTGGAGTCGATCTGCGCGCCGAGCACGCGTCTGATCTCGATCGATTTCGCGAAGCAGGACTGGTCGAGTTCGACGGCGACCTGGTCCGGTTGACGCGCAGCGGCGCGCTCATGTCGAACGAGGTTTTTGCGGCGTTTGTGTAAGGGCATGATGATCATCGCTATCGACGGTCCCGCCGGATCCGGTAAATCCACCCTCGGTCGCATGCTGGCGAAAGCTTTGAACCTGCTCTACATCGACACCGGATCCATGTATCGAGCAGTCGCACTCGCGACGCTCGAAGCCGAACTCGATCCGGCGAACGCTGACGCCGTTAGCGACCTGGCCCAACGTATTGAGATCGATCTCGAAGGCGATCCTGATTCGTTGCGAGTGTGGCTCGCGGGACGCGACGTCACGGAAAGGATTCGCGATGACGACATCACGGCCATGTCGTCTGTCGTCTCGACCATTCCCGGCGTGAGACGCGCGATGGTGGTGCGCCAGCGCGAGATGGGCAAACGCGGCGCTGTGCTGAACGGTCGCGACATCGGCACAGTCGTTTTTCCGGACGCGGACATCAAGTTTTTTCTCGACGCCGCGCCGGAAGAACGCGCCGCACGCCGTTTCAACGAAGACAAGCTCGTGCATCCCGACGCGACGCTCGCGCAAACGCTCGTCGAGATCAACGAACGGGATCGACGCGACTCGACGCGCGCCGATTCGCCACTGAAGATCGCCGCCGACGCGATCGTGATCGATTCCACTGGCTTATCAATCGAAGCCGTGTTGGATCGGATGATGGAACATGTTCACCGGAATCATTGAAGAGCTCGGCAGTGTTCGCAGCATCGATATGCGCGGCGAGAATGCGCGCATCGTTATCGACGCGCGCGTGGTGACTGAGGGCACGAACCACGGTGATTCGATCGCCGTCAACGGCGTGTGTCTCACAGCGCTCGACATTCAGCCGGATTCGTTCGCCGCGGACGTCTCACGCGAGACACTGGCGCGCTCGACCCTCGGTAACCTAAAGCCTGCTACGCCCGTCAATCTCGAACGCGCCGTCACGCCTGCGACCCGGCTTGGCGGCCACATCGTGCAGGGACACGTCGACGCGCGCGGCACGTTCACCGGCGTCGAGAACCACGGCGAGTCGTGGACCGTCCGTATCGGTTTTCCGATGGAGATTGCTCGTTACCTCGTTTTCAAAGGCTCGGTTGCGGTCGAGGGCATCAGTCTGACGATCGCGAACCTTACGGACGAGTATTTCGAAGTCGCGATCATTCCCAAAACATGGGAAGTCACCAACCTGTCGCACCTGAAGCCCGGCGACGGCGTGAACCTCGAAGTCGACGTCATCGCGAAGTATGTTGAACGACTGGTTCAACACAGCTAAGTCGGGTGGTTTATCAATTTCGGGCTTTCGGTTAACATGCTCACCATGGCGATTGCGACCATCGATGAGGCCGTCCGCGACATCCGCGATGGCCGCATGATCATCATCATCGACGACGAGGATCGGGAAAATGAAGGCGATCTCGTGTGCGCGGCCGAGAAGGTCACGCCCGAGATCATTAACTTCATGGCCCGGCACGCTCGCGGCTTGATCTGCATGCCTCTGACCGAGGAGCGTTGCGATGAGCTGCACCTGACCACGCAAGTCGCCGACAACACTTCCTACCTGGGCACCGCGTTCACCGTTTCCATCGACGCTCGCAAAGGAATCACGACCGGAATCTCCGCCGCGGATCGCGCGACGACGATCCTTTGTGCGGTCGATCCGAAATGTCAGCCGAAGGATCTGGCGCGTCCCGGTCACATCTTTCCATTGCGCGCCAAGAACGGCGGCGTGCTGGTCCGTCCGGGTCAAACTGAAGCCAGCGTGGACATCGCGCGCATCGCCGGTCTGAAGCCGGCCGGCGTGATCTGCGAGATCATGAACGAAGACGGCACGATGGCGCGTCTGCCGCAGCTCGAAGCGTTCGCGGCCGAACACAACCTGAAGATGATCACGG
>DASTOZ010000820.1:0-7069 GCA_035762365.1 Pyrinomonadaceae bacterium
GCTACTGAGGAACGGTTTTCGACAGCTTCTCAGCGTCAGCGAGCAGCTTCTTGAACGCAGGCAGCGCGCGAAGCGATTTGAAGTCTTCTTCCTCGGCGATCCCCAGCAGCATGGCCTCATCGAGTTCGATAGACTTTTGAAGCGCTGTCATTGCTTCTTTCCGGCGTCCGAGTCGCGCCAGGACGGTCGCGCGTCGATAGTGTGCGAAGATATTGTTCTCTTCCAGCTTCAGCGCATGGTCGATCGCTCGTAGCGCTTCGTTCAAGCGTGACTGTTGAAGATAAGCCGTTGCCATCGCAATGTGCGGATGCGCCAGTTTCGGATCGATCGCGGCAGCGCGCTTCATGAAGGCCAACGCAATTCCGTAACTCTTTTCGCGGATGAAGATATCGGACAACGCCAGGTTGGCCCAGACGCTTTTCTCCAACCTTTTGGCCTCGGCAACGGCGAGCCGTGAAGCATCCCCCAGCGTCATGTCCTTTTCTAACCGGCTGAACACAGTCGCGAGCACGTCGTCGTCGACGGTCGCGTACTTGTCAGAAGCAAGCAACACCGCGGGAACGTCCTTGACGCGGCCACTGCGAACCATGAAGATGGCGAGGTCCTCGTAACCCGGAATTTCAAACGGGTCAACGTCGATCGCTTTTCGATACGCAGCCTCAGCCAGGGCCGCTTCTTTACGTTCCTCGTAAAGCCCGGCCAGCTCGCGGTACCCGCGTGGGTCGTGCGGCTCGAGTGCTGAATAGCGCTTGTACATCTGGATCGCCTCTTCAGGTTTTTCTTCAGACAAGACGCTCGCCAGATCGTACAAAGCAGGAGCGTATGCCGGTTGCTCATTGCTGAGTTCTGTTAACAGCCGTGTGTACTCCTCCTCCTTCTTTGGGGCGTTGTACAGCACCTGCACTTTCAGAAAGCGAAGACTCTGGTCCGTTGGTTTCGCCTGCAACGCGCGCTCGACTGTTTCGAGCGCTTTTTGAATTTCGTCGGCTTCGATCAACGCCATGGTCGTCTCGAAAACCGAAACGGCCCGTGGGTTTGTCTTTTTTCCGGTCCGGCCCGCTTCGATCGACTTCATGGCGACGCCGAATGCTTCGGCAGCTATCTCTATTCCCGGATCCGGCTGGACCACGTCGACCAGATACCAAACGTCACCGCGGCGCAATAAGCGGAACTTGATCAGCACGTCGTCAGGCGAATTAAACAGCAACGCTTCGGCGTGGTCGTCTTTCTCCGCGAGATGCAGCAGGTGAAGGCCGTTGGCATAGAAACTATCGTAGTCGGCGACTATTTTCTGGACCGCCCGCCGGTACGCCGACGACATCAGATCACGCTCGCGTTCGTTCAACCCGTTCCACGCGCCCGCGCCCATGAACTCGTCGGTCAACATTGCGAGATCGATAGTCGCCTCCACGTCGGGTTTGTTTTCCGCCATGATCGCTTTCACGAGGTGCTCGGAAAGTGACCTGGCGCTCTTCTGGAAATCGGCTACAGTGCGTCGCGTCTCCACGATTTCGACGTCGAGCAGATTCAACGCCGCAGCAGTGACCAGCGTCGCGTTCTGATTGCGAACGTGAGTCGCATCGACAAAGTGCGTGCCCCAGGTCGGATCGAGCTCGATCCATTCGCCGACCCACACTTCAACCCACGCATGACCGCCAAATGAGTTGCCGCTGTAGGCGAGTCCCGACACGATACGCGCGGGCAGTCCGAGCGAACGGGCCATTGCCACGTACAACTCGCTGAACTCAGAACAATCCGCTTCGCGAGTCGCGAGCGTTTCCACCGCGCCTGCTCGAGCGACGCTTTTCCAGGTGAGATTTTGGTGGGTCCATTCGCCGAGTTTCTGCGCGACGCTCCACGCGTCGCGATCATCACCCGCGATCTGACGCGCCTGCTCGATCACGTTCCTGTTGTCAGACGCGATCTCGCTCGTCGCTTTTACAAACGCCGCAACCTCGGGATTCGTAACGGGCAACTGAATCTTCTTGTCGGGAGTATTGCGTCGCGCGGCGATCGTCACGATCAACTCGTTCGGCGACTTCTGTTCGACTCTCTGCGTCGACGACTTGATATCGTCCCTGATGCTGTCGATCGGTCCAGGAGCTTTGGCGCGAACTTTGAGCACGATATCGCTGAGACGCTGCTGGTCGATGATCGGCATCCCGTGAGGCTGAAGCGTCGCGTACGTGATGTTTGTCGCGCGCGGCAAGTACGAAAAGTCGGCAATTGCGTAACGTCCTTCACGGTCCATCGCCACAGACGAGTGGCCTTCGACCGTTCCGGCGCTCGCGGTCGCGAAGAAGCTTTGACTGTGGAAAGCGCTCGCGACCGAGAAGAGAATGCCCGCCATTTGTGCTCTCAGCCCGTCCCGAGTGTTGGCACTCGCAGCGGCCACGGCGGCTTCGAGGTTGTAACCACCGAAAGCGATGATTCCCGACGGAGCTTTCTCCGCCGCTCTCGAATAGTCGCGCGTTGCGGCAAGATTTGTTTTGCCGCCTAACGCGGACACTCCTTTGGCGGCGTTCGAGACGACCAGAAAGCCGTTCTTGACCGCGACGAAGTACGAGGTCTCGCCCTTGATTTCGGCTGTGTCGTTGGTTGGTCCAACACCGCGAAACAGCCTGCCTGCCGCAAACGCTTCCGCCAGTTTGTTGCTCTTGAGTTTGCAGAACGCGGCCCACGTTGGGTCAAACTGTTTCGAGTCGAGATCGGGCAGCTCGAGCAACACTGCGCCGCATTCCGGTCCCAGCTCGGGCATCACTTCCTTGCTGAAGTCCCCAGACCAGATCGCCGGATCTATTTCGAACCTGCTCTCACGAAGGTTCAGAGTTTTCGGCAACATTTCCCACGCCGCCGCGACGTCGAGTTTCATCAGGAAGTAGGCGAGTGTCGACGACGGCAGCAAGTCGCGTGGCGCGGAAAGGTCCTTCGGGTGAAACGGCAACAGAGGCTTGGACCACTCACTCTCCTCGAACACCAGGCGATGAGAGTTTTCCCACGACGAGCTGGAAAACTTCAGCGCGCCGCTCTCGTTTGATTTCTTGATTGCCTGATCGGCAAGGACGGCATTGAGGTCACTGAAGTAGACCACGTCGGCGTCAGTTGTCGCTGCGCGACGAAACTCTTCGTTGCCTGCCAATGATTCTTGTTCAGCCGTATTCGCACGCGACAGGAGATCGCGAATCGTCGCGAGATCGTAAGTCAGAATCGCCACATCGCCGATGAACGTGAGGTAAGTGACCGCTCCCGAAACGCTCGCATCGTAACCTACGGACTGATGCTCGATCGTCTTGATCGGTATTCCGTTCCATTCCGTTTGTCCCACCAGCGAATAACGCACGAGAGGAGAAGAAGCAGGCTTATACGGATCGGCGGAGAGCATTGCCTGGGCCACGAAGGGAAGAAACGCCGGCAAAGCCGCAGCGGCGCGAGTGCCGACCGCGAGGTAGTCGGTGAGATACATGAAGGATCCGAATGTCTGCTGAAAGTCCTCGACCACGCGCTCGAAGCGTTCGCGATCTTTAACGCGCAGGACGATGGCTCTGCGTTCCGCGAGCGTGACGCTGTCGTGCGCTCCGTCGGCGGTCCACGATGCCAGCACGATCGGCGAATCTGAGTTGATTCCGGTGTAGTCGATCAACGCCGGCGCATCGGCTGGGGCGCCCAACTTCTGACCGAGCCTTTGTCGCATGCCACCCATGATCAGGATCAGGTTTGCCTGTGCGCGCGGCGAGTCGAGTTGCAAGCCGTGTAACGTTTCGTAGAACCGTTGCACAGCCTGGCCCGGGTTCGGGATCGCCGTGTAGTAACCGACTCTCCGTGGCAGGATGTTTTCGGCGAACGATTTGATCTTGAAGTCCGGCGGAAGATTACGCGCTGCCGTGGCTGGCGAGCAGCCGGACGACGTGATTTCGCAGTCGAAGCGCCACGCGAAATCGTCAAGCTCCGTATCCAACGTCGCTTTGCGTATCACCTCTCGATACGCTTCCGCGCTTTTTGCGAGTGTTAGATCGTTTCGAAAATGGATCTTCTTGATCGAGAGCTTGATCTCTTCGTCGAGTGCCTTTCGCTCCGCCGCGTGCTTCTTCTCCTCGTCTTTGGCGGAAGGTTTAGCAACAGAGATTTTCGAAATCATTGCCTCGAGTCGAGGAATGTCCGAAACGGCCGCAGATTGCCCGAGGTTTTCAACCGCCAGTCTCTTGATTTGCTGGTTCGGTGAAGCAGCCAGCTTCATCAGCACGTCGACGGGAAGCAATTCACCACGATCGCTCGCGACGCGCAACGCGACGTTGGTCATGGAATCGTCCTTGGCCGCCAGAATGCGGGCCAGTGGAAGTTTGAGCTGGTCGCCGGGGATTGCTCGAAGCAAGACCAATGCTGCGGTTTGGACCTTCCGGTCCGGCAAAGTCTGATTGAAAAGACCCTGGATATAACTCGCGCGGTCTTCTTTCGTCATGAAAGGCCAGACACGCGCTGAGGTCTGGTTCGCTGTCTCGGTCCATGATCTGTTGAGAAGCTCCGAAACGACGCCGTTCTCCTGTCCGAGACTTCGCGCCGCTACCTGGGCAACGAATGGATCCGAATCGTCAAGTATGTGCCAGAGGAAAGTTTTTAACGACGCTTTCTTGCTGCGCACGAGCGCTTCAGCAGCCGCGGAGCGCACCGCGACGCGTCGATCGACGATTAAATCGACAGCCGCCTCGGGTTGTGAAACAAACAATAGCGTCAGACGATTGATCGCGCCTTCGCGATCCGAGTTCAGTTGATTGAGACTGTCGACGATGTTTTCAATCTCATGGATCGGGCCGCTATTTGCAGGCGGGAGCGCGTCGAGCCGTGCGGCTTGATGTCGTGCGAAGTTTTTTCCGGCGAACATCACCGATTGCACGGCGCCTTTGAAGAAGGGTTCGAGGGCTGTTGCGTGCTCGACCGGCGCCAGCAGGCTGATTCGAAACGCCAATGGACCAAGGATCGTGAGCCAGGTGGTGCTGCGAAACATCTTTCCGTCGCCATCTGGTGTTTCAAGGAGGATCTCGCGGGCCTCCAGATCCTGAAATTGAGTTTGTCGTGTGAGGATGGATTCGGCAGAGCCAATCTCATCTGCGGTCGCTTTCAAAGTGCCGGCGACGAACTCCGTCAACGGGTAGCCGTCGGGAACAGTGCTCGCGAGGACAGTCAGTTGAGCTCCGTGTGGCCCGGTGAACAGGAGCGACTCCCCCTGCCGGTTCCAGTCGGCGGGCACGCGGAATACAACGTCATGTTCGGCGATGACCTGGCGGCTGAAATTCGTTTGCGGAAGCGCATAGCCTTTCCATTCCGCCTCGCGTTCTGCCAAACCAGGCGCCTGGGCGTACAGTGAGACCGTGCTGCCACACAACAGGCAGATAATTACGACAAGCAGCTTGCGCATTCGAGGGACCTTTCGAGGAATACAGAGTTTGCAGAGTGGTTCCGTCGGAGCTCTGGGCCGTTTTTAGTTATATACGTGTTTCTATCGTTGTGGCAATACGAGATACAATCCGGTTTGCTTCAGACGACCTGAATGCGTGACTCCAACACAAGACGCGTGAAAGTGATCGACTCGCACACCGGCGGTGAACCGACGCGTGTGGTCATCAGCGGTGGTCCCGATCTCGGCAGCGACACGCTCGCCGTGAGACTCGAACGCTTTCGTGCCGAACACGACGACTTTCGCTCGGCGATCGTCAACGAACCGCGCGGATTCGACGCGATCGTGGGCGCGCTGTTGTGCGCGCCCGTCGACGATACATGTGTTACGGGCGTGATTTATTTCAATAACGTGGCGTATCTGGGCATGTGCGGGCACGGAACGATCGGCGTGGTGGCGACGCTCGCTTATCTCGGCCGGATCGGACCCGGACTGCACCGCATCGAGACGCCTGTCGGCGTTGTCACGGCAAAGCTCGACGCCGATGGAAGCGTTGAAGTAGCGAACGTCCCGAGTTATCGACTCGCTGCGGATGTGGAAGTGGAAGTGGCTGGGTTTGGACGAGTAAAGGGTGATATTGCGTGGGGCGGCAACTGGTT
Source organism: Pyrinomonadaceae bacterium (assembly GCA_035762365.1). Classification (GTDB taxonomy): domain Bacteria; phylum Acidobacteriota; class Blastocatellia; order Pyrinomonadales; family Pyrinomonadaceae; genus PSRF01. The sequence continues at coordinate 6,049 of DASTOZ010000820.1, forward strand.
CTTTCTCGTGAAAGACCATTCGTTTGCACTGTCGCTCGACCACCTCGAAGCCCTCACTGATTTCACCTGTCGCGTTCGCGAATCACTCGCGCGCGCGGGAATTACGGGCGAGGGCGGCCACGAGATCGATCACGTCGAACTCTTCGGTCCATCGGAGATCGCAGGCGTGGACAGCAGGAATTTTGTGCTGTGTCCGGGCAGTGCCTACGACCGTTCGCCGTGTGGCACTGGAACGAGCGCGAAGCTGGCGTGTCTGTTCGCCGATGGGAAACTCGCCGAGGGGCAAGTGTGGCGGCAGGAAAGTATCGTCGGCAGCGTGTTCGAAGGACGTGTCTCGATCGTCGACAACGAAATCCATCCGCACATCAAGGGTTCCGCGTTCATTACCGCGGAGTCTGAATTGATCCTCGACGTGCGCGACCCATTCTGCATGGGCATTCGCGGATGAGTTCTCCTGTTTACGACGTCGTGATTGTAGGCGGCGGCATCGTCGGTGCTGCGTGCGCCGCGGAGTGTGCGGCGACAGGTCTGCGCGTGGCCATCGTCGAGGCGAAGATGATTGGCGGTGGTGCGACGGCGGCGGGTATGGGCCATCTGACGGTGATGGACGATTCCGCAGCGCAGTTTGCGTTGACGCGCTATTCGCAACTGCTGTGGCAGGAGTTGAAGGACGAGCTGCCGGGCGAGGTGGAGTACGACGCGTGTGGAACGATCTGGGTCGCTGCCGACGACGACGAGATGCAGGAGGTTCGGAGGAAGCAACGGTTTTATTCCGAGCGTGGTGTTGAGGTTGAGGTGCTGGATGCGCACGCGTTGGCGGAAGCCGAGCCGCAGTTGCGCAAGGGATTGGTTGGCGGGCTGCGTGTGGCGGGTGACAGTGTGATCTATCCGCCGTGTGCGGCGCAGTTTTTTGTCGAGCGTGCGCAGGCGCGTGGCGCGAAGTTGTTCGTTGGTAGCGCGGTCCAGGCGTTGACGCGTGAAGGTGTGCGGCTGCGTGACGGAACTTCGATTTCCGCGGGCT
>DASTOZ010000821.1:0-7245 GCA_035762365.1 Pyrinomonadaceae bacterium
TCCTGGTAGTAGGCCTCGGGGCTGCCGGGCACCTGCCAGTGCAGCACGAAGCGGATGTCGGGTTTGTCGATCCCCATGCCGAATGCGTTGGTGGCGACGATCATTTGCGTCCGTCCATTCATGAAGTCTTCCTGCTCCTTGATGCGGACGCCGTCGCTCATGCCTGCGTGATACGTCGAGACTCTCAGTCCGGCGGTCTTGAGTTCTCGGCCGACGTGTTCGACTGCTTTGCGCGTCGAGGCGTAAACGATGCCGGAGCCGCTCGTCTTCTGCGCCAGGTGACGGATGCGACTGATCTTCTCTTTCTCCTTCTCCGTGTGCACCACTTCGATCGACAGGTTCGGACGATCGAAGCCGCTGACGAACGTCTGTGGTTGCGAGAGTCCGAGTTGTTGAATGATGTCGGAACGAACGTAAGGAGTCGCAGTGGCGGTCAGTGCGATGGTTTGAATCCGGCCGAGAGAACGGATGACGTATTTGAGTCGCAGATAGTCAGGACGAAAATCGTGTCCCCACATCGAGACGCAGTGCGCTTCGTCGACGGCGAAGAGCGAGACGGGGATCGACTGCACGGCAGCAGTGAAGCGGCTGCTGCGAAAACGTTCGGGAGCGATATAGACGAGCTTGTGCGCGCGACGACGCAGCGACTCGATGCGCGAGCGTTGTTCGGGTTCGGAGAGCGAGCTGTTGATGAAAGTGGCGGGGAGGCCGCGCGCCTGGAGTGCGTCGACCTGATCCTTCATCAGCGCGATTAGCGGTGACACGACGAGTGTGACTCCGTCGAGGATCATCGCGGGAAGCTGGTAGCAGAGAGACTTACCGCTCCCCGTCGGCATGACGACGACGGCGTCTTTGCCATCGAGTATTGATCCCACGACTTCGCGCTGGCCTTCACGGAAATCGTCGAAGCCGAAGTGCTGGCGCAAAGTCGTGATCGCGTCGTCGAGCAAAGGCATCGGCAAACCAAGGTAACACGGATTTCGTGATCGTACAGGAATTAAACGGAGCGACAGTGTTGCGCGGATTCGGCGGCGCGAGTGTGAAGTCGCTTGCGTTGTTTCGCGTGTCAGTGCATCCGTTTCCGGCGCGTGTGGCAGCGTTCGTATTACTCGCGGCTGGCGCCGGGCCCGTGCCTCTGAAACAGTTTGCCGTGCTTCCGTAGCCGGCGAAGTCGACGATGTTTGGATCGTCTTTTGGGCAAGCGCCGGTTAGTGCAGTCGTGCTTTTCACGAGCGCGACTTTGCCCGCGCCTGCAGCCATGGCGATCGTTCCGATCGCATCGGGAGTCGGGAGCGTATTGCCGTTGTTGCCACCCGCTTGTTGGATCAAGTAGTGCTGACCTGGCGCGAGAACGACGGACGTGAGCGGCGTGCTTGACCATGTTGACGCAGTTGCGCTTGCGTACTGCACAGACCAGCCCGAGAGACTCACAGCCGCGCTGCCGGCGTTGAAGATCTCGATGAAATCGTTACGGAACGGAGCGCCGGAGTTTCCGCCGCCACCGTAGATCTGACTGATCACGAGTTTGTCTTGTGAAACCGGCGGCACACCGCTGAGTACGACAGAGACAGGATTGCTTGTTATCCCGTCCGCGTTGATGCTCAGCGTTGCTGTCCCCGCTCCGCTTAAACTAGCCGGCAGTAAAACGTGAACCTCGTCGAGCCCCGCCAGATTGGCACGTGCGACCGTCTCGACGATCGTTTGCTGACCGCCGATTGTGACTGATACCGAAGTGGCGTGCCTGACGCCGGTCGCAAAGATCGAAAGCCTGCGTTGACCGTTTGAGGGATCGAATGGCCCAGGCGTTATCGAATCGGAATCGAGAATAATCCCGTTGCCCTTTCCATCTCCGCTCACGGTAAACACTCCTGGTGCGGCTGAAGTAATGACGGCCTGGGCCTTCGTCGAAAATCCGTCAGCATTGGTGACGACGATCTCGCCTGCTCCCACGCCAGCGTTCTCCGGCACAACAAAGATGACTTCGGTAGGCGACGCGTAGAAGACCTGCGCAGTCTGACCATTCACAGTAACCGTCGCTCCGAGCGACTCGCCACGAAACCGCGCCAAACTCCCCGGCGCGATCCGTGTCTCTTTATCCGGCTCGTTACCTAACGCGGCCGCATTCAACACCGTACCCTCGCCAAAAGCCGCGCGCTGCGCGAGCGACGCGACGTAGATCTCGCTGTTGTTTGCGAAGTCTTCATCGAGAACCGGCCCGGACAGCACTCGCGGAAAGTTGAAGGCGACGACAGTCCCATCGAAATTCAGCGACGCGATGACTTCCGCAGTCGCAGACGACGGCGCATTTGTGACCTGCTGCACTTGTCCAGTCGGCAGATCGAGCACGTAGAGCTCGACACTTCCATCACTCGCGGCAGTCACCCTTCGTCTCGTCGCGAAAGCGACCCGCTTTCCATCGCCACTGATCGTTGGGTGCAAGGGAACATCCGTCACTCTCGACCCCAACTGCGTTAACTGCCGCACGCTTTGGTCGCGCGCGTCGAACAAAAACACCTGTGTCTGATTCACCGCGACGGTGGCTGAATAAACTAGTCGCAGTCCATCATTACTGACCGCGCGACCGTGAGTTAATGAAAGGTCAGGGATCGCCGATTTCAATCGAGTCTCCGCTCGTGTTGCGCCGTCGACCACGAAGAGATCGGTGTTTCTCTTGACGTAGATGCGCGACCCATCACCGCTGATCTTCCGCGTCTCCCCATCAGAACTGAAGATGATCGACCCCCCATCCGACGTGATCGAGGGCTGAGAGTTGTTTTGATTAAAAGTGTGCGTGAACTGTCGCAGCACAGGACCATCGAACACAAAGATCTCCGGATTTCGATCTGCGTTCTCTCGCACCAGATCCTCGCGCGACGCAAACGCCACGACACGGGCATCACTCGACAACGCGGGCGAAACCATCCGCCCACGCGCGAGCTCCAGGAAACTCCCGCCAAAGACATCCGCGCGAATCCCGTGAAACGACGGCCCATCACGACCGTCGCCAAACACATCCGACGACGACTCAAACACGACCGTCCGCCCGTCATCACTCAGCGACGGATTCAGGTTAAGCGTGTGTTCGGGCGTATTCGTCAGTCGTTTGATAACTGAAGCGCTCTCGGTGCGTGGCAGTGCGAGAAGAAAGAAGAGGATCGAAACGGCGATGAGGATACGAAGCATAGTGAGGTTGCTCCTTGCACAAAATTTTTCTGCGCATTGTACACGTCAAACCGGAAAACTCAAGTCGCGAACGCGCCGAATCTGATATAAGCTGTCGCCCGTGCACAGAGCAATGAAGATCGTCGTTAGCGGTTCGCATGGCCTGGTAGGCGGCGCGCTGTGCCAGTTGCTGACAAAGAACGGCCACGAAGTGATCAGACTGGTCCGTCACGCGCACACGATTGGCGCGCCCGAGATCGAGTGGCGCCCGGACAAAGGCGTAATCGACAAGGAACGGCTCGAAGGCGTTGACGCTGTGGTCCATCTCGCCGGCGAGAACATCGCCGAAGGGCGTTGGACCGCTGAAAAGAAGCAAGCCATTCGCGACAGCCGAGTCAAAGGCACGGCGCTGTTGAGTGAATCGCTGGCGACTCTGAAGCATCCGCCCGAAGTCTTTGTGAGTGCTTCAGCAATCGGTTACTACGGCAATCGCGGCGACGAGCTATTGACCGAAAACAGCACTCCGGGCAAGGACTTTCTCGCCGGCGTTTGTCAGGAGTGGGAGAATGCCGCGACGCCCGCAGCGGAGAAGGGAATTCGCACCGTGCTCGCGCGTTTCGGCATCATCCTCGCCGAGAATGGCGGCGCGTTGGCGAAGATGCTGACGCCGTTTCGCATGGGCGTTGGCGGGCGCATCGGTGACGGCAAACAGTGGATGAGCTGGATCGCGCTCGACGACGTCGTCGGCGGACTTCAGTCGGTGATCCACGGTGGTTTCATCAACGGACCCGTAAACTTCGTCGCACCCCATCCGGTGACGAACGCAGAGTTTACGAAAACACTCGGGAGCGTATTGTCGCGGCCTACGTTTTTTCCAGTGCCCGCTTTTGGGGCGCGTCTCGCTTTCGGCGAGATGGCTGACGCATTGTTGCTCGGGAGCCAGCGAGTTGAGCCCGCAGTGTTGAAGTCTCGCGGGTTCGGCTTCCAACTGCCGCGGCTCGAGCCGGCGTTGAAACACATTCTTCACAGGGAGTACACATGAAACACTTCGCGTTGCTCTCGCTCATACTGTTGCTGGTTGGTCTAACGTCGATTAAGACTCAACAACCTGCCGATCTGATCCTTCACAACGGCGTGATCTACACCGTCGACAAGAACAACTCGACTGTTGAAGCAGTCGCGATCAAAGACGGCAAGTTCATTGCTGTCGGCTCAAACGCCGGCGTGATGAACCATCGTGGTCCATCCACGCGGGTCATTGATTTGCGCGGCCGTTTCGTCGTGCCTGGATTCAACGACAATCACGTCCACTTCGCGTCCGCCGCGCAGTTTCTCGAATTCAATATCATGCGCGCGACGACGCAGGACCAGTTTGTCGCACGCGTGAAAGAGGTGATCTCGCGGCTGCCGAAAGGTGAATGGATCGTCGGCGGCTACTGGGGCGCGTACGACGAGTGGGCCGCAGGCAGCGCCGGTGGTCAGCGACGTGAACCGTTCGCGCCGGACATCAGCCTCGTGAACGCGATGACGTCTGACTATCCGATGTTCATTCGTAAGTTTGACGACAGCCAGTTCGCTGCAAACCAGGCGGCGTTTCGCGCGCTGAAGCTGGACCTCAACAATCCGCAAGCGCCGGAGGTCGAGTTTTTAAAAGACCGTGCGGGAAAGCCGACGGGCCACATGCGTGGGAAAGGCGTGACGCGTCTGTTCAATGCCGTCATCCCGCGAAACTTCTCGCGCGAGCGTCGCATGCAGCAGACGAAGAACGCGCTGGCGGAGATTCGAAAGCATGGCGTGACGAACGTCAGCGACATGTCTGACGACATGCAGTTGGACATCTATCGCGAGCTGCATCGCACCGGCGAGCTGACCGTTCGCGTTCACTTTCGTCCTGGTCTCGATCGCTGGAAAGAGCTCGCTGATCGCGGCATCAAGGTAGGTTCCGGCGACGAATGGATTCGACTCGGCGCGCTCAAGGGCCATATCGACGGGATCATGGGCACAAGCACCGCGCGCTTCTTCGACCCCTACTCGAACAATCCGAACAATCGCGGTCGCTGGCGGCCGTTGATGGTCAACGACAAAGGCGAGTTTGTCGAAGGCAAGTTTCTCGGCTACATGCTCGACGCGGATCGCGCCGGACTCCAAATCACGGTCCACGCGATCGGCGATGAAGCGAACAACGTGCTGCTCAACTATCTCGAAGAGCTCAACAAACAGAACGGTAAACGCGATCGTCGCTTCCGGCTGGTCCATGCGCAGGTGCTCGCGCCGCAGGACTTCAAACGCCTGGGCCAACTCGGCGTCGTCGCCGAGGTTCAGCCGTTCCATTTGAGCGACGACATGCGCTGGATGGAAGAACGCATCGGTCGCGAACGCACGAAAGGCGCGTACGCGTTCAAGAGTATTCAGGCGAGCGGCGCGGTCCTGTGCTTCGGCACAGACTGGCCCGGCACGTCCGCGTCTGAGTATCCGATCAATCCGATGCTGGGTCTGTATGCGGCGGTTACGCGTCAGACGGTCACGGGCCAGCCGGCGGAAGGTTGGTTTCCGGATGAGAGGATTTCGATTGCCGAGGCGATCAAGGCTTACACGTACAACACCGCGTACGCCAATTTCGAAGAGACAACGAAAGGTTCAATCGAGGTCGGTAAATTCGCCGATCTGACGGTGCTCTCAAAGAACCTGCTGAAGGTCGCGCCGAAGGAGTTTTTGACGACGGATGTGGTTTACACAATCGTCGGCGGCCGGATTGTTTATTCTAATTCGTGACGTCCGTCGTTAAGACTTCGAAGACTTCGAGCGCGTACTTCACGTTGCCAAACGGCGCCGACACCTGCACGCCCTGAATCTCCTCGCGCACTTCCATCAGCGACTCGCGCGCGATACGCAACCCTTCGTCTCGCCCCGCCTCTTTACTGATCGCCGATGCTTGCCGCATGCGCTCCATGATCGACGGCGTTACGCGCACACCCGGAACTTCGTTGTGCAGAAACTCCGCGTTCCGGTACGACACGAGCGGCCAAATGCCGGCGATGATCGGAATGCGCACGTGCTCGATCCGTTTTAGAAACTCGCGCAACTGTTCCGTATCGAACACCGGCTGCGTGATCGCGTACTGCGCCCCGGCCTCGACCTTCCACTCGAACCGTTTGATCTCTTCGTCGAGATTGATCGCGCCCGGATTCACGCCGACGCCGATGCAGAACGCCGTCGGTTCGCCGATCGGGTTGTTTCCGAGATCAAGCCCGTGGTTCAGTTTGTTGACCATGTTCGTCAACCCGATCGCATCGATGTCGAAAACTGCCGTGGCGTCGGGGTACGGTCCCATCTTTGGCGGGTCGCCCGTGATCACGAGCAAGTTGCGCAAGCCAAGCGCCGCGGCGCCGAGCAGGTCGGACATCATTCCCAGCAGATTTCGATCGCGACAACAGTAGTGCAACACCGACTCGATCCCGATCTGTTGTTCGACGAGCACCGCTGTTGCGAGCGCGCTCATGCGCGACTGCGCGCGCGCGCCGTCGGGAATGTTCACGCCGTCGACTCCGGCGTCCTTTAATAAGCGAATCGAATCGAGCGTCTTCTTCGCGTCGACACCTTTCGGCGGCAGCACTTCAACAGACGTCACAAACTCGCCGCGTGCGATCTTTCGTCCCCACTTCGATCGTTCCTCGGGCGGCACGACCTTGATGTCAGGCGGCGTGATCTCGACGGCTGCCGGTGCCCCTGAGGTGAACGCGATACTCTGCGCGCGCGGCGATGCAGCGCGCACTGAGTCGCAGATGAGCTTGATGTGCGACGGTGTGGTCCCGCAGCAGCCGCCGATAAACTTCGCCCCTGTCTGGATGAACCGCTTGGCAAATTTCGACATGTACTCCGGCGAGCACATGTAAAACTGTCGTCCCTGCACGTCGCGCGGCAATCCGGCGTTTGGTTGCGCGGAGAGTTTCTTCTTCGTCACCTCACGCATCTTCTCGAGTGCGTTGAGGATGATGGCTGGACCGACGCCGCAATTGAGACCGATGACGTCGGCGCCCCAGTTGTCGAGTCGTTCGGTGAAGAGTTCAGGAGTGGTCCCGAACA
>DASTOZ010000822.1:0-2666 GCA_035762365.1 Pyrinomonadaceae bacterium
ACTTCTTCTGGGTCACGTTTGCACTCGGTTTCAAACGGGGCAGGCGCGTCAAAGAAACGAAGGAAGTCACGATTCGCATCGACAAACTGGTGAAGGATGCCGTCAAGGCCGTGATGCCGTTCAAGCTGACGGGCGCGCAGCGAAAAGTGACGGCGGACATCTTAAACGACATGAAGTCAACCGCGCCGATGAATCGTCTGCTCCAGGGCGACGTCGGCAGTGGCAAGACGATAGTCGCTTTGATTGCGATGATCGCGGCCATCGAAAATGGTCTGCAAACGGCGCTGATGGCCCCCACCGAGATCCTCGCCGAACAGCACGCGCGAAACATCAAACGCCTGCTGGCGCGAACGCCATATCGCGTCGAGCTGTTGACCGGGTCGTTGCGTTCCGCCGAGAAACGACGTTTGCTAACAGCTTTGAAGGACGGCGAGATCAACGCCGTCGTTGGTACGCAGGCGCTGATTCAGGAAGGCGTGTCGTTCGCGCGGCTCGGACTCGCGATCATCGACGAGCAGCATCGTTTCGGTGTGATGCAGCGCGCGGAGTTGCGCGCCCGCGGCTTGAATCCCGACGTGCTGGTGATGACCGCGACGCCGATTCCGCGTTCGCTCGCGATGACCGTGTACGGCGATCTCGACGTGTCAGTGATCGACGAACTGCCGCCGGGTCGCACGCCGATCGAGACGATGGTCGCCGGCGAGGACCAGCGACAGGAAGTGAAGAAGCTGATCAAGCGGGAGGTCAGCGCGGGACGACAGGTCTACGTGGTTTATCCGCTCGTCGAGGAGTCGGAGAAGATGGACTTGCGCAATGCGAAGGAACGTTACGAGTACCTGCGCGACACTGTTTTTCCGCGACTGACAGTGGGCCTGCTGCACGGCAAGATGAAGCCGGCAGAGAAAGAGCAGGTGATGAATGAGTTTGTCGCGGGGCGGATCAAGATACTGGTTTCGACGAGCGTGATCGAGGTTGGCGTCGACGTGCCGAACGCGTCGGTGATGATCGTCGAACATGCGGAGCGGTTCGGGTTGTCGCAGCTTCATCAACTGCGCGGCCGTGTCGGGCGTGGGGCAGAGAAGAGTTACTGCGTGCTCTTGACGAGCGACAAACGCACTGCGATCGCCGAAGAACGACTCGGCATCATGGCGAAGACGAGCAACGGGTTCCTGATTGCCGAGAAAGATCTGGAGCTGCGTGGGCCAGGTGAACTGCTGGGCACGAAGCAATCAGGCTTGCCGGAGTTTCGCATCGGCAATCTGGTGCGCGATCAGCAACTGCTGGAGCAGGCGCGGCATGAAGCGGAGTTTTATCTTAGTCGTGAGAAGTCGGCGGCGACGATCAAAATGGTCGAGCACGTGATGAAAGACGTGCGGTTAGGACTGGCTGCGGTTGGGTAAACCACGAAAGGCACAAACCCAGACCACAAGAGGCACAAACGAAGCCGAAAAAGGCACAATTCAAGATTGGGTTGATGCATGCGAGTCATTGCTGGCGAATACAAGGGCCGGAACCTCAAGAGTCCGCCGTCGATGCAGGTCCGGCCGACGTCGGATAGGCTGCGCGAGACGCTGTTCAATATCCTCGCGCCGCGAATCGAAGGCGCGCGGTTTCTGGATTTGTGCGCCGGATCGGGCGCGGTCGGAATCGAGGCGTTGTCGCGCGGCGCGCGGCACGCGACGTTTGTCGATCGTTCGCGAAGAAGTTGTCAGTTGATCGAGTCGAACGTGCAGTTGTGCCGGATTCCGGAGGAGCAGTTCGAGATCTATTGCACGACGGCGGAAGACTTCCTTCGGCAGTCGAAGTCATTTGAGTGGGACATTGTTTTTTTCGATCCGCCGTACAAGGAAGATTACTTACGCACGTTGGATCTGCTGGGCAAGTTTGAGGGTTTGGTTGTCGTCGAGCATCATCACAAAAACAGCTTGCCGGAAACAATCGGTACGTTGGTTAGAGCACGGGTTTTGAAACAGGGCGATTCGTCGCTGAGCTTCTACGAAGGTTAGAATAATTGCGTATGTTGGTTCTTGGTATTGAAACATCATGTGACGAAACGGCTGCCGCCGTCGTGCGCTACGGCCGCGAGATCGTGTCGTCTGTCATCTCGTCGCAGGTTCCGATTCACAAGGTCTATGGCGGCGTCGTGCCCGAGTTGGCTTCACGCGAACACCTGGACAAGATCGTCCCCGTCGTCAGCGAGGCTTTTGAACGCGCGAAAGTGACCGCGGCGGACATCGACGGCATCGCCGTGACGATCGGGCCGGGGCTGGTGGGGTCGCTGCTGGTCGGCGTTTCGTACGCGAAGGCGATGGCGTATGCGCTCAACAAACCGTTTGTCGGCGTCAATCACATCGAAGGGCACATCTATTCGGTCGCGTTTGAGAACCCGGCGATCGAGTATCCCGCCGAGGCGCTGATCGTTTCGGGCGGGCACACGAACATCTTTTTCATTCCTGCGCCGGGCAAGTACAAGGTTGTTTCGCGCACGCGTGATGATGCGGCGGGAGAGGCGTTTGACAAGGTGGCGAAGATGCTCGGGCTCGGATACCCGGGTGGGCCGGTGATCGAGCGACTCGCGCGCGAGGGAGATCCGCACGCGGTGCCGTTTTCGATTCCGCGCATGGGTGATGGATTGCCGGACTTTAGTTTCAGCGGTTTGAAGACGG
>DASTOZ010000823.1:0-2968 GCA_035762365.1 Pyrinomonadaceae bacterium
GTGTCAGCGGGTTGAAGGTCAAAAACGTGCGACTCTTCATAACGCTTTACCGCCTATTAAAACCACCAACCAAAGTTGGATATTTCGTTCCAACCCTTAACTTTTTGTTTGGTGAAAGCTGGGGGAGGAGTCTCCTTCCAAAATAAAGGACTACTATGTCGTCAGACGATCGCGCACCCAATCGAGCAGGTGCGCTGCCTCATCTGCGTTCTCGCTTTCGACGATCAACCGAATGATCGATTCGGTGTTTGACGCTCGCACGTGAACCCAACCGTTCGGCATCGTCACCTTGAGACCGTCGGTTGTGTCGTACTGAAGATTTTCGCGTTCGACGGTCGCTCGAAAGTCCTGCAAGATCGAATAGAGACGATTTGGTTCGACTGCGATGTTGTGCTTCAGCACCGTGAGCCGCGGCAGTTGCTCGACCAACTCCGAAACGCGCCGTCCGGTGCGCGACAAGTGACTGAGTATGAGTCCGATTGCCGCCGCGCTGTCATGCGAAAGTTGGACTTCGGGGACCGTCACACCACCACTGCCCTCGCCGCCGAGCAAACCGTTGTGTTCGATCATCGCTTCGGAAATGTAAGCCTGGCCCACGGGAGTGCGCACGACCGAACCGCCGAAACGTTCCGCGATCAGATCGATCGCGCCGGTCGTCGAGATGTTCGTGATGATCGTGCCGGTTGTCTCCTTGAGACGGATCAGCGAGGCGAGTGCGAGCGTTGTTTCTTCCGAGAGTCGTTCGCCGCTTTCGGTCACGATCCCCAATCGTTCGCCGTCTGCATCCTGCGCGAAGCCGATGTCCGCGCGGCCTGCTTTGACGACCGCGCTGAGTTGGGCCATCGTCGACGGCTTTGGTTCCGGTTCGTGTGGAAAGACGCCGGTCGGATCGTCATTGACGGCGAGCACTTCGCAACCCAATGCTTCAAGCCATTGCGGAGTCATCAACGAACACGCGCCGTTACAACAGTCGATGGCGACGACGAGTCGTTTTAGCTTTGCTGACTCCAGCGCGAAAGCGTTGTTCAGCACTTCGATGTGATGCGGGATCGGATTTTCCTGCTTGACCGTTTGCTTGATCGTGTCCCAGGTCGCCTTTGCAAACTCGCCTTGATGATAGATGTCGAGTAGCTCTTCGGCTTGGGTAGCATTGAGATAAACACCATCGCCGCGCACAAACTTCAGCGCGTTCCAGACGGCAGGATTGTGCCCCGCCGTGATCGCGATCCCACCGTCGGCTTGCAGCGACTTCACCGCGATCTGCATGCCCGGCGTCGGACTAACGCCGAGATCGATCACTTCACAACCTGCGGCGAGCAGTCCGGCGAGAACTGCGGATCGAATCATCGGACCCGAGGGCCGCGTATCGCGACAGACCAGGATGCGCCCGCCGTCGAGATACGAGCCAAACGCCTGCGCAAACTGCACAACTAGTTCCGGCGTAAAAGTCTGACCCACAATGCCGCGAACGCCGGTGATGCCGATCTTCAGGGGTTTCATCGAGGTTGATATGGAACGAACTGGGCTTTGCGAACTAAACGAGACTTAATTGTACCTCACGACAGAAGTTCGCCGACAGCGTTTTCTTTTGACTATTCGCAAGGATCTGTACTATTTGTCGCCCTCATGAAACCAATAACCACTATAGCCTTCTGTTTATTCGTCGTGTTTCTCGCGCTAGTGCCGAATGCGGCCGCCCAAACTCGTACCCTCGCGGAGCGACTCGGCTATCCCGTCGAAGCCAGGCTCCTGATCGTCCATGCCGACGATCTCGGCATGGCCCATTCCGTAAACGTTGCGACGATCAAAGCGTTCGAGAGCGGGCTCGTGAACTCGGGGAGCATCATGGTGCCGTGTCCGTGGTTCTCCGAGATTGCGACCTACGCGCGTGCTAACCCGCAGGCAGACTTGGGGTTACATCTGACGCTGACGAGCGAGTGGACCACGTTTCGTTGGGGGCCAGTGACGTCGAAAGACCGCGTCAGTTCCCTGCTCGACAAGAATAGCGACTTCTATTTAACCGAGTCTGAAGCGGCGGCTAAAGCTGATCCGAAGGAGGTCGAAGTCGAGATTCGCGCCCAGATCGAACGGGCTCGCGCGTTTGGGATTCAGCCCACGCATCTGGATTCGCACATGGGTACGCTGTACCAGAGCAAGGCGCTGTTCGAGGTGTTTCTGAAGGTGGCCCGGGAGTACAAGCTGCCCGTACGGGTGGCGAAGGCGTGGTTTTCGCAGGCGGATTTTCTGCCGGCCACGCTGAATCCGAATGATGTTTTCATCGACCGCGTGCTCGACATCAATCCGGCGGTTGCGCCCGCAGACTGGGGAAAGTTCTACACCGAAGCGATCAAGAAGCTCGAACCAGGCGTGACCGAAGTCGTCATCCATCTCGCTTACGACGATGCGGAGATGCGGGGCGCGACGGCCGATCATCCGAACTGGGGCGCCGCGTGGCGTCAGCGCGACCTCGAGTTCTTTACGAGCGATGCGTTTCGGGAGTTGTTGCGTGACGAAAAGATCAAGTTGATCACCTGGCGAGAGCTCGGCAAGTTGTTACAAAAGTAATTTTCATCGGCGCGGGGTGGCCCCCTTCGAGGTTGTTCTTCGCGTTATCAGAGTGAACCGGACAGCGTATTGCTGGCCGAACTTTGAAAGCGCGTTAGTGCCTTAAAGGAGAGCACCATGAATATCCGACGTGGGGCGTTTGCCCTTCCCATACTTTTCTTACTTCTGACGGTCTCATCTGTATCCGTATTTGGTCAGTCTGACCGCCAAACAGTGGTCAACATCCCGTTCGACTTCATCGTCGGTGACAAAACAATGAGCGCCGGCCACTACATCATCGAGCGCAACAAGCGTGATTCCGACACGGTTTGGACCATCACCTCCAAGAACACTGGTGCGTCGAGGAAAGCGTTCCTGACGGTTCCGTCGCAGTCGCTTGATCCGGCAGAGAAGACCCAGATCG
>DASTOZ010000824.1:0-2059 GCA_035762365.1 Pyrinomonadaceae bacterium
TAACATCGGCGCGGGTGCAGCACAGCGGTTCGAGCTTCGCGCCGCCCGCCCCGGGCGCGCAACGATTCGCGCGCTCTACAAGCGACGCTGGGAAGCAAACCCGATCGATCAGCAAACGTTCGAGGTGCAGGTCATCGAGTAACTCTCGACGCGTTGCTGCGTCGAAAGTAACTTTGTAACGCTTGTCAAACGTTGCGACGCTTTCTTCTGTTTCACTACGTATTCCATCAGCTTTAGCGGGTACTCTGTAACGGCACCAGCATTCATGATTTTGAAATGCGGGCCGTAATACGGCGATCGGGGTGATTTACTACTGCGTCGTGCCCTCATGTTACACTCCGCGCTGTATCTTTCACCCAGCTCAACCGGCTTCCTGTGCCCCTGTAGCTCAACGGTTAGAGCAGCAGACTCATAATCTGTTGGTTCGGGGTTCGAATCCCTGCGGGGGCACCACTGTAATACCGGAACATCTTCTCGCTCCCAGCGTCTAAGCCAGTGATCTCCACACTCCGAGCGAGCGGCGGATAATGAAAACGAAGACCCAAGCGAACCTTAAACTAATCTTTCTCGCACTCGCGATCCTCCTGTTGAATGCAACCCCAGCCCTGTCGCAGACTGCGAACACAGCGGACGCTTTGCTAGGCAAGTTCAAACCCCCAGACCACCGCATACGCGACGTGGCCTTTTCGCCAGATGCAAAACTGGTGGCGGCCAGCTACGGTTTCAGCGACGAGGGCGGCATAACGATCTGGAATGTGGCGGACCGCAGTGTAGTCGCGACTCTGTTGTTCGGGACGAAGGACGCCGTAAGCGTACCTCGAATAACGTTTTCAGAAGATGGAAAGCTGTTTGTCGCGGCGACCGGAGATGGCGACGTAATCGTATGGACCGTGGGTCAGTGGCGTTCCAAAAAGACTATTCTCCAGCATCGCGGCGCACCCAAAGACCTCACCTGTTCGCGAACTTTTTTGGGACTCACGTCTGAAGATGTCGCATTAATTTATAACCTGAAAACGGCGGAAGTAGTCGTGTTGGCAACAAAGACCACCGACGTTGATTCGTACAACGGGATCTCGTTTACTCCTGACGAAAAGATCGTTGCTGTCACGGGTCGTCGTGGGACCTGGCTATGGGACGTCGAAACCAGGAAACAACTTGCGACCTGGGAAGCGAAGTCATTCGGCTTCTTTGGACGCCTTTCACCGACCGGCACTCATTTAATAGCCGGAGGCGGACCGGTTTTCGGGAAGAAGTCAGTTCAGATCTGGAATGTGAAGGACAGGAAGCTGCTTTATGAACTCACCGACTTCCGAGGCGGTCTCTTTTCGATCGCGATCTCCCATTCCGGAAATTTATTTGCGCTCGCAGGCGGAGACTACAGCGACAGCGGTGATTTGAGTCTTTGGGGCGTCGACGATGGTCGCGAGATTGGCTTCACGTCGTTCGGCGAGTCTCCGATACACGGTCTGGACTTCAGTCCGGACGACTCTATGCTGGCAGCAGGTAGCGAGGACGGGTACGTTCTCCTCTATGCCGTCGATCGGCTCACGGGCGCCGTAATCAAGAAACAAGACTCGCTGTTGTGCGGCGAAATCGTGCTCGACGGCAATCGTGCTTTTATCCGGTCGCTAACGAAAGTTCCTCTGCCCATGCGCGATTTCGGCTATCCGTGGAAGCTGGACATCATCAACTCAGACGCGGTTGCGGCATTTAACGGCTTGCCAATAGTTTTGCAAGACTGGTTCATCGAGAGCACGGCCGGCGCCGATCGCGCTCGTATCAAAGAGTTTCGGCTCTTGCTCGAGGATCGCACACGCGGTAATTCCGAGCGCCTGGTGTTTGGCTATACCCAGAATCCAGGTTGGGACGAGGGCTTTATCGCGAAGCTGTATGGCGACGGACGTTTTGTCGCAGCCAGCACCACCGGCAAATGTTTGGCCTACGGGTCGCTCGAAGACTTGAAGACGGACCTGCCGACGGTAAGAAACCGACTGATCAGCAAAGGCCTGATCGCTATTCCGCGAGATCCGCTGGTGCTGGGGACCGATCACTACGGCAC
>DASTOZ010000825.1:0-5743 GCA_035762365.1 Pyrinomonadaceae bacterium
TCGATTTGCGCGAACGTCATGTCGCCGGGGTGGTTTAATTCGGCGTGATAGAAGCACGTTTGACAGAGCGCGTTGCAACGAGAGGTGACAAAGAGGATCACCGTGCCGAGACGCTTCTCACGTCTGGAGGTCCGCACGAGCTGCACAAATTGGACGATCTTATTTGTCATGCAGGTTCGCGCTTGATAATGACAGCTTCAGATGGTGATTTCAATTCATAGGTAATGCCGCGCCACCTGATTCGACGCGAGAAGGCGGCCACGAGCGTGTTGTAGAAGTAGAGCAACGAAGCAAACGGCCACAGGACGACATGCGCCCACAGATCGCGATTCAGTTTCGATCTGTGTTCGGCTAGCGCACCGGTAACCGCTCGCCAGCGAATTA
The DNA here is from genome assembly GCA_035762365.1 of Pyrinomonadaceae bacterium. GTDB lineage: Bacteria > Acidobacteriota > Blastocatellia > Pyrinomonadales > Pyrinomonadaceae > PSRF01. The sequence goes on from DASTOZ010000825.1 coordinate 385, forward strand.
CACTCTTTGCCGCACCAAGTAGAAACAGGACCGCCAGAACGACGAGCACCGGCGACGATCTCGTACTAAACCACAACGCGATGCCGCCAAAGAACACAGTGCAAAAGAGACCCGATCCGAGCATCAGCGGCAACCACAGATGCGACGCGTAGACGCGCGTGATCTGCACCTGGCGCGTCGTGAACTCCAGCAACTCACGAAAACCGCAGTCTCCAACCGATGGCACGAGACAGTTCGGCGTGAAATGAATCGGGAGCTTCGCTTCCTTCAAAACTCGCGTGATCGTGAAATCGTCGGAAACCGTCCCGGCCCAGCGTTCCACGACGTTCAATCGTGCAAACGTCTCGCGCCGGATTGCAGTCGATCCGCCCCAACAAAAGTTCTTCTGCGTGTCTTCGCCGAGCGCGGAAGCAATCGACGCATTCCAGACACTGCGTAACCGCGACGCCAATCCGCCACGCTCGGGAATAAACCATCGATACCCGCTCGAAGCGCCGAGTCTCTCGTCACTCAGCGGCGCAACCAGTTTCCGCAACCAATCTTTTCCGGGCCGCGCATCGGTATCGACGAAGACGATTACCTCACAGTGCTCATCGATTTCCTTAACGGCCGCTATCAGGTTGTGTACCTTCTGCCCCGTCCCGTTTGCCTGACCACTGATCACGATCCTGCCGCCGAACTCCTTGACGATCTTAAGAGCCGGATCACCCGGATCATCAAACACGAACAACACTTCATACGCCGGGTAATCCTGGGCCATCAACGGCCGCACATTCTCCGCAAACCCGTCCTCGACGCCACGCGTCGGCGCGATCACTGAAACGAAGGGACAATGATCCGCCAGCGCACGACTCGTCTCACGCCGCACGTACGCAGCAAAGCGCACCCCATTGATTAAGGATTTCAGACCAACCCAGGCGGCAAGCGCGGCGAGGAAGTAGTAGACGTACACAAACGAAGGGGCTAACCGAATAACGATCCGAACGTCGCCAGCACCAGATCGCGAGTCACCTGGATCAACGGCTGCGGCCAAACGCCGACCACCAGCACGCCAACAACCGACACGACCAGCGCCGTTTGCAACGCCGGCGAAAGCGCGAGCGGCCTGTTGTCCGCCACGCGATCGCCGAGATACATCACTTTGATGAAGCGGAAGTAGTAGTAGAAGGAAACGACCGTATTGAGGATGGCCCAAACTGCGAGCGCGTAGTACCACGATTTCTGCTCGACTCGACCGCGCTCGATCAACCCACCAAACAGAAAGTACTTGCCGATGAAACCACCCGTCACGGGCAAACCACCGAGCGACAACATGAAGATCGACATCATCGCCGCCATTACCGGCGCCTTTTGTCCGAGTCCGGTCAGATCGTCGACGTTGTCGCCGATGATGCCGCGACGCCGCAGGCTGATGATAATTCCGAACGCGCCCATGTTCATCAGCGTGTAGACAAACAGGTAGACAACGAGACCGATGTAACCGTAAAGGTTGTGGGCCACGAGTCCTAGCAGCAAATAACCCGCGTTCGAAATAGACGAATACGCCAGCAGGCGCTTGGAGTTTTCCTGCGTCACTGCGGCCCAATTGCCGACCATGATCGTGATCGCTGCAACCAGGCCAAGCAACGGCGCCCAGTCAGCGCGCATCCCGCCGAGTGCTTCGGTGAAGATGCGTGCATACAGCGCGAAGCTGGCGGCCTTCGAACCGGTCGAAAGGAACGCCGTAACGGAGGTCGGCGCGCCTTCGTAAACGTCAGGCGCCCACATGTGAAACGGCACGGCCGCGACTTTAAAGAACAATCCGGCGGCCAGCGCGATCATCGCCAGCAGCATCAACGGCCTCATGCCTGCAAGCGCGTCGTAGATCGCCCCCGGCTGGCTGTTGCTTAGAATCGCATTTTGCACCGCCGGCACCAGTTCGTTGATCCTGGCCCCGATTTGGCCCAGGTTCGTCGATCCGCCAATGCCGAACAGCAGCGACATTCCGTAAAGCAACACACCCGACGAAAACGCGCCGAGCAGAAAATACTTCATCGCTGCTTCGTTCGATCTCTTCTCGCGTTTCGTGAACGCCACGAGCACGTAGAACGTTAGCGCCATCAGCTCGAGACTGATGTAGAGCGAAATGAGATCGTAACCACAGGCGAGAAACATCATGCCGACGGTCGCGAACAGAACGAGCGCATAGTACTCGCCATGCTGTTCGCCTTCGACGTCGAGATAACGCGTCGAGATACCGATCGCCAACGCCGCTGAAATCAGAAATATAGCTTTGAAGAGCAGCGCGAACCCGTCGATGCGCACCATCCCGTAAAAACCATCGAACGGCAGCGTCGGTCCCATCGTCACCCACTGCAAAACAAGTGACGCGAATGCCAACGCAACACCAACGAGCGAGAAGTAAGCGGTAAGTTTGCTCTTGCGATACGGAAGAATGACTTCCATCACCAGCGCCACGCACGCGCAAGCGGTCAGGATCAACTCGGGCGCGATCAACTGAAGGTCCGCGACGTTGAAGAGCGACGTTGTGTTGGCTTGTAGAAGCATTCGTTTTGTACTTAGTGCTTAGTACTTTGTGCTTTGGACTCAGATGTATCGTTCGATTTCAACTTGTTACTCGCGCTTGCGAACAAAGTACTAAGTACTAAGCACAAAGCTCATCTTTGTGCGCGTTCGGTCGCGGGAGCCTGCTGCGGCATTCCCGGAATCTCATACTCGGGGCGCACCTGTTTCACCACCGCATTCACCGGCTGCTGAATGTATTCAAGAAACGGCTTCGGATAGACGCCGATCCACAGCGCGAGGATCATCAACGGCGCCATGTAAGCCCACTCGCGAGGGCTCAGGTCCGTCAGCCGTTCGTTCTTCGGGTTGTCAATCTTCCCGAAGAACATTCGCTGGTAGAGCCAGAGAAAGTAACCGGCGTTGAGAATGATGCCGAGCGCTGCCCAGGCGGCCCAGTAGACGTTGGCCTCGAACGCGCCGCGCAGCGCGAGAAACTCCGAAATAAAGACGGCGAGCAGCGGCAGGCCGATCGCGGTCATCACCATGCCGAGAAAGATCGCGGCGTAACCGGGCATGACGTGCGAGAGCCCGCCAAACTCCGCCACGTTGCGCGTGTGGCGTCGCTCGTAAATGATGCCGACGAGCAGGAACAGCGCTCCCGAGTAGATGCCATGATTGATCATCTGCATCACGCCGCCGTTGACGCCATTCGGATTCAGCGCGAAGAGTCCGAGCATCACCATGCCCATCGACGACACGGAGGAGTAAGCGACCAGCTTCTTCACGTCGCCGTCTTTCTTGACGACGAAGTACATTGCCGCCAGCGCGCCGTAGATGATGCTGACGATCGCGAGAAACACCACGACACTCCGCACGCCAAACGTTCCGAAGCTCGTGTGCCAGCTCGACTGGTCCTTCGAAGCGCCGGGAAACATCGGCAGGTTAAAACGATAGAACCCGTACGTTCCGAGCTTGAGCAGTATGCCCGCGAGAATTACTGAGCCAGCCGTCGGGGCCTCGACGTGCGCATCCGGCAGCCAGGTGTGGAACGGAAACATCGGGACTTTGATCGCGAAGCCCAACGCAAACGCGATGAACAACAGGATCTGCATCGTGCCCATCGGCAGCACGGAACCCATCGCCTGTAGGAAAAGGATATTAAATGTGCCGGTGCCGGCGCTCTGCGCCAGACTGTAACTGTTCACGGCAAGCTGCGTGGCCTCGTTGTTTCCGGCCAGCAAGCGAATTCCTTCCTGCGTGATCTGACCCGTCAACGTCGTGTCCTGCGTCAGGAAGTACATCTTCAACACGCCTAACAACATCACGACCGAACCGACGAGTGTGTACAGGAAGAACTTGATCGCTGCGTACAGCCGGTTCTCACCACCCCAAACGCCGATCAGGAAGTACATCGGCACGAGCGAGACTTCGAAGAACAGGTAGAACAGAAACAGATCCATCGACGCGAACACGCCGATCACCGCTGTCTGCAACAACAGCAGCAACACGTAATATTCTTTCTCGCGCTTCTGAATGTATTCCCACGACGACAACGCCGCGATCGCGCCGAGCAGCGTCGTCAAAACGATCAGCAGCACCGCCACGCCGTCCACGCCCATCTGATAGCGCGCGCCGATGACCGGTATCCACGTATGGTCTTCGAGAAACTGCATGCCACCGATGCCGCGGTTGTACTTCAACAACCAGAGCGACACGATGAAGTCGACGACAAACCAGGCCGTGGCGAATCTCTTGATCAGGTTGCCCTGATCTTTTTTCATGAGCGCGAGAATGAGGATGGCGCCCACGGCCGGTAGCCAGGTGATGATTGAAAGAATATGCAGGTTACTCATTTGAATGTAGTGGAAACTGTCAGTCTGCTTTCATGGCTACAAGAGTGCCGGAATCATCTGCTTCAGCGCCCTCGCGATGTCAGCCGCGAAGAAGATCGCGACGGCAACCATCAATCCCAACACCATCACGAGCGCGTAGTTCTGTGTAAATCCCGTCTGCGCGGCACGCAGCAACGGCGACATCAAACGCTTGATGAACGCCGCGATCGTGTTGACGATCCCGTCGACGATATACTTATCGACTGCGCCGACGACGAGACTAAATCCGCGACTCACCGTGGCCAGTCCGTTGACGATGCCGTCCACGAGCCGCGAATCGAAAGCGAAAACACCGCGTGCAGCGTCCATCACGCGACGGGTGATGGCCCAACCGTAAAACTCGTCGACCCAGAATTTGTTGTAGCTCGCGGCGTAGAGCGGGCGCAGTCGTTGCGCCCACATGTCGGGTAGGTGTGGACGCCAAACGTAGAACAGCCGCCCCAACAGAATTCCACCCACCGCAACGACGAGCGCAATCGCTATAAACAACCATTCCGTCGCGAGATGACTGTGTGTGGCGCTTTCAACAGCATGGGCCAGGTTGAATCCAGTGTCGCCGTACGGAGCGAGAACGAACTGCCCGTGTGCGCCTTCTGCCGGCGCAGCACCATGTTCTGCCGGCGCCGCCTCAGCTCCGTGTTCACCCGCACCCTCGGGGACGTTGAACTCGCGCGTTACAGGATTCCAGACGATCGGATTCAACCAGGTGTGGATGTGCAGCTTGCCGCCCGGATGATCTGTTCCGGTGAGCGGCTTGAATGCTGGTCCGATACCAATTAATCCGCCGATCGTCGCCAGCACCGCCAGCACCACCAGCGGCGCCCACATCGATCGCGGCGATTCATGCGGCATGTGCGCGCCGTGCGCGTGCGGATCGCCGTGACCGCCGGTAGCGATGTGATGCGCGACGTCTTCATGCACTGGTCCAACGTGCTCGCCGGGCTCGTGTCGCGGACGATCTC
>DASTOZ010000826.1:0-3074 GCA_035762365.1 Pyrinomonadaceae bacterium
GCCGATGTTATTGCTCAACGGCTCGATTTCCTGGTCCAGCAGCTCGAGCTGGTCGGGCTCAAACTCTAACTGCCATTCGTAGCCAGTCGTGGGATTGCCTTCCAACTCGATAACAAACGATTCGCCACTGTTCGCGACGATATTGTTTTCGGCTTTCTTGTAAGTTTGCGGCATTGGAGTGACTCCTGAATTCTGCCCACGCAGATTCTAATCCTTGCCGAAACTAAATACGACAGCCCGCGAACAAATCACAGCGGCTCAGAACGAAAACGTGATTTTCAGTCCCGGATAACGCTCAGCGATGCTGAGAATCTCGTCAAGACCTGACGCCGCCCCCATGTCAATCTCGCTAAACTCACGAGACGCGAGCTCGGCTGCGGACAATCTGTCAGATCGAAACTCACGGTCCTCCGCGCCGAGGGCGTCGAGCGCTGACGCGAGTTCCGCTGAAAAGGGATCGCCCACAGAAGCAAAAGGATTGTCCTCCACCGCGGCGTCCGGCCCTCCGCAGCCGCAGCCTTTCTTAGTCGCAGCTTCCAAATTCGCTAATGCACTCGCCAATTCCTTCGCATTTTCCACGATCGTGACCTCCAGTCGCACTGCACAACGCGTTTCAGAGTTTCTAATGGAGAACCTGGCAGAAAGGCGTCCGTAGTTCAGGACACTGCTCCAGAATTCCCAATACCGCGTTTACCACTCGCGTGACCGCCGCCGAGCACAAAGGTCTCGACCCACGACCACAGACGTAGTAACGCAAACAGCGTCGCAACGAAGCATTGGTTTGCGCCGCGATCAAAACTTGCTTGAGGATCGGAATGTACTGCGTGCAATCGACCACCCTTGCATCCGGCTCTTCAGGTTGCTCGCCTTCGATCGGCGGACAACTCACGTCCATATCGTAGAACGCAAAGTTCGTATCGATGCCACACTCGCCATAACCAATTCTGAAAAACCCGCCATCGCCCCACGTCGTGTTCCAACTGTTCTTGCAGATCCAGCATTGCGCTGCATCGTCGTAGCCGATGATGCAGATGGCGTGCAAACCAACTTGCAGGCCCGAGACGTGCCGGTAAACACCGCCGGTGTACGCATAAAAGTCCTGAAACACTTTCATGCCCCCGACCATCGGTCCCTTGGTCGCAATGATGTTCTTACGGTCGGCGATCGAGAAGACTCGCGTCCAGTTCGTGATCTTCAGGGCCGCAGCAACACCCGGCTTGCACGGCTGATTATTCGGCGTGAACGGAAAACTCGCGTCGAGACCGACGCCATTGTTCTTGCAGAAATCCAAAGCCGGCTCGAACGTCCAACCTCCTCCGCAACAGTTGCCGCAGCCGCAGTAGAAGAGGTGCGCTTCGGAAAGATCCATGTCGATGGTGGTGTCGTTACAGGCGATGTTGATGCGCGCTTCGATCGCCGCGAGCGTCGCGAACGACACGCAGGCGCTGCACTCGTGCTGGTCCTTGATCGACGTAACCCAATTGCCGCCTTTCGCGCGCCAGTCGACGGATGGTGGAGGAGCTGCAAACTCAGCCGCCAATTCCCGCACTTGCTCGGAGGCCTGAATCGCGCTTGCGGTCGCGGCCATTTGTTCTTCGCTTATGACGAGGCCAAGACGTGCCTGTTGCTCCTCGATGCTCAGGTGCGCTAACGGCGTCGGACCTGCCCTCCAGGAACCACCCGCTGATTCAATTTCGTTTTGCAGATATGCCGCGTTGAAGCTTTCGCCGAATTCTATTGTCGGGTTTTCGCCGGAATCTTTCTTGTCGGCCATTTTCGTCCTCCGTTTCGAAGCACTGCTTAATTGGATACTGAGTTAGCTGAGCGGCGGGCGAACCTCTCAACTTCTTAATGGAGCCGGGCCGTAAAACGTTTCGACGGAACCCGACGAACTTTCATTGAATTTACGGCAGGGCGTGGTCATAATGCCGCCGTCACTCCAAATCTTTCCTGGTCTATTACTCCCTATGACCGTTCCGGAGCTCGCCGAACAATCTTTATGTCTCCTGAACAAGCTCGAGGCGCGTAGCTCCCGCGAAATGAAATGAACGGGAAATCCTTATATCGATGGGGACGCAAAAACTCCCAGGGAACGTCGACACAGACCGGCGAGGGTATGATTCTTACTCCACTATTGAGAACCGCAGCTATTCTGGTGCTGGTGCTCGCGGCGGCTTTTGGTGTATGGCGCCTCGTAGTGTATCGATCTCCGGTCGATCGGGGAATAGCGGCACTCAACGAGGCGTTTGCGGCACAGCGTCCATTGCAGTCGCGTGTCACCGAGCTGAGATACGCCCGCTATTCGAGCACGCGTGGTGATAAGTCCGCCATCAACCAGAGTGCACTGGATCTTTCGTCACTGCTGCTTCAAACCGCGCTTCACGACGCTCCGTCAACCCAGACACGCCACGCAGTCGGACGCGTCTACCTGTTGAAAGGAGAGTTCGATCGCGCAATCACGGAATTTGAAGAGGCGTTGAAGACGTCACCAGCCAACGCGCGACTACACAGCGATCTCGCCGCCGCCTTACTCGAAAAGGCAAAACTCGAACGCCGCGACGATGAATCAGGTCGAAGCGAAACCACGCTCGCCGGCAGCTACGATCAGGTCAATGAGGCGTTAACACTCGACTCCTCGATGCTCGACGCGCGTTTTAATCGTGCACTGCTGTTCGAAGCGATGGGATTGGATCCGCAAGCGCTCGCCGACTGGGAAAAGTATCTGAGTCTCGATTCAAATTCACAGTGGGCCACGGAAGTTCGCAGCCATATCGAGGAAATCCGCAAACGAACGGAACGCGCGTCCAAACGCGAAGCTGACTTGTTCACCGAATTCACGAACGCGCAGCAAGCCGGAGTGGACGATCAGATGTGGCAAGTGTTCAGCAAGAGTCATCTGCGCACCGGCAACTACATCACGAATACGATCGTCGACAAGTATCTCGACGCCGCAACGACAGCGCGCAAGGACGAAGCTGACAAATGGTCGCAGGCATTGTTCCGTCTCGGCGAACTCTCGCGCACGCGATCGGGCGACTCGTTCACGTCAGACATGAGCCGGGCTTACAGCGGCG
>DASTOZ010000827.1:0-13321 GCA_035762365.1 Pyrinomonadaceae bacterium
CGAGTGGCAGCTATTGTTGATCTCGGCACCGGCAACGATCTTCGCGGGAAATACGGTTTTGAAGATGCGGACAATGGCGGAGTGGGTTTCGCTTCGTTGCGTCTCGAAGGCAGCAAAATCACGATCCTCCAGGAAGACAACACCCAGCCGGTATGGACCGCGCTCAAGGAGGGTCCGCAGCTGTTCACCGATCTCAAGGCGTCTGCTAACGCACCGATTAAGTTGGGCCACATCTATCTGGTGCGTATTGCAGACACCAAGGACAAGAGCTTTCAACACATCGCGAAGCTGATGGTGATTGCTTATCGTCCGGACGAATCGGTAACGCTGCGATGGGAGTTGATGACCAAGTGACGGTGGCACGCCGGTGGGTTGTGCCAGGCAATTAATCCACGATTGCTTCCAAACGAGGAGGCGAGTTTAGGAACTTGAAGGAGAACACGTATGCCACAGCAAACGACGTCTAGTCAAGAGTTAACAGCAAGTGGTGGCGGCGGGGGGAACACGAGCAGCGGTACTTTCTTAACAGGCACGATTTGTACCTCAAGCGGTACTTTCGTGGCCGAGAACAGGTACATGCGCTGCTGTATCGTCCTGGCCGCTGGCGAACCGTTTCCGCCTTTCACCGATGGGAAGAAGATCTACTGGACGGCCCTGACCACAGCCAAGGCAACTTCTTCCACCAGCGACGGCGGATTCACTTCCGTCAAGGTCGAGGCGGGCGCAGTCTAAAGAGGCACGTCCAACACTTTCGGTGCGGACGTTACTCTTTCAACGAGACTCCTCCTGCTCGCGTCGGCCACGGCGCGGGCAGGAAGAGTCTGTCAAAATTTTCAGGAGGTTAGACAATGAACTTCAAACGACTCCTCCTCGTCACTTTTCTAATCGCAACAACTTTATTCTCAGCGACGCACGGTTTGTACAACGCTCCGGTCGCAAGCGCACACCAGGACACCAAGACGGGCACAGTTACTGGCTATCCCACCGGCTCGATCTGCAAGAAGAGCGGTACCTATCGCGCCAGCAACAAATACCTTGAGAACATCATCGTCATGGGTGAAGGCGAAGAGTTTCCTCCCTTCTCTGACGGCAGTAAAACAATCTGGTATCCTCGCTCGTCGAGCACCAGGAACTAGTAAACGGAATCGAACAAGGGTGACTCATGAGTCCACGTATTCTGATCGCGCCGCTACTCGCGTTTTCATTGCTTCCGAGCGCTTCGAGCATGTATGCTGTGCCCGTCGTCCACGCACACCAGCAAGGGCAAGAAACGGAGCCTGACAAACCCGCCGAGTTTCAGTACGTTTGTCCCATGCACGACGACGTCACCTCGAAAAAGCCGGGCAAGTGTCGGAAGTGCAAAATGACACTCGAGAAAAGAAAGATTAAGCAACCCGCAACCAAGCCTCCCGACCAATGAGACTGCGTTTGCAAAGAGACCGTCTTCGTTCTCTCACGATCTCGTTCGTGAGCCGGTTTCTTGCTCTCTTCATAATCAGTTCATTTGCACTCACGCTGCTCCCGATCGTCAGTAGCTCGGCGGAATCGTCGATGCCGTGCTGCGCCGGGAAGTCGTCGGAGCATTGCGATTCGGGATTAGCCAAACCAAAGCCGGCGCCGGTGATCACCGAACCGATGTGCGGCGCTGCGAAGACCCCTGCAACCAAATCTCACAAGCCGCCTCTCGCTAAGAATCTCCTTAGTGCTGAAACAACCTCACGAAGTGTTGTTGTTGCTGAATCAAATAGCACACTTACCCCTGCTGAATCGATTAGCCAACCATGTCGAATGGATTGTGGCGCCTGCGCGACTCTTGCCGCGCGCCAGTTGAAGCGCCAGAAAAGCGCTGTTCCGGCGCGAATGGCGTATGCGGCCGCATCAGCATCCACCACGAGCTTCGACACGGAAACACCCTTCGTCTTATCAAACGAGTTTTGGACCCGCATCACGCCGAGAGGTCCTCCGTCCGAACTTCTTTAATCCAGGATCAATTCGTCAGTTAACGGATTAGCCCTTACTTCGGGGAGAAGTTCGATGAAGTTTCGTGTCTTAGTGTCTTCTGCACTCATCATTCTGTGCAGCGGTTTTGGCGTCGATCGCGTGATGGCTCAACAGAACGTGACGTCGGCCAGGCTTACTGGTCTTATACAGGACGGAAGCGGTGCTGTGGTGAACGGCGCCAATGTCACTGCAAAGAATCTCGAGACCAATCAACAAACTACAACCACCAGCGATAACGAAGGCCGCTATCGGTTCCCTTACCTGCGCACCGGCGTGTACGACCTGACGATCGACGCTCAGGGGTTTGCCACCTTCACCAGGCAGTTAACATTGACGGTGGGCCAGTCGCTTGATCTCCCGGTAAAACTCGACGTTGCCGGCGTTGCCGCCCAGGTGAGCATCGACGACAGCGTGGCGATGGTCGAAACCGTCCGCTCACAAATCACCGAGACGGTCCAGCCACGCGAGATCAACGAGCTGCCGCTGAACGGCCGCAACTATCTCGATCTCGCGCTTCTCGTTCCCGGGGTCGCGCCGACAAACACCGGCAGCAACCAGCGCTTCGCCGAAACTTCCGCCGTGCCCGGACAAGGCATCTCGATTGCCGGACAGCGCAACCTTGCCAACAGTTTCATCCTCGACGGCGTATCGGCGAATGACGATGCCGCGGATCTAACCGGCACGTACTACAGCGAGGAGGTCATCGATCAGTTTCAGGTCGTCACCTCGGGCGGGATCGCGGAGTTTGGCCGCGCATCAGGCGGCGTAGTCAACGTTCTTACGCGGTCGGGAGCTGACGAGTGGCGCGGCAGTTTGTATGGGTTCTTCCGCAACCAACGGATCGATGCACGCAACCCGCTCGCGCCGACGAAAGACTTGCTGACGCAGGCACAGTACGGCGGGACGATCAGTGGTCCAATCCGGAGCGAGCGCACTTTCTTCTTCACCAACTTCGAACAGACGCGCCGCAACTACTCAGCCGTTCTGACGATCGCGCCAGGCGCTGTGACGACCATCAACGATCGCTTGCGTGCAGTCAGCTATCCGGGTCCGTTAATCACCACCGGTGTCGTGCCCGCGAGTTTCGATACGACCAACTTCTTCGCCCGCATCGATCACAAGCTCAATAGTCGCAACGATCTCAGCGGCCGTTACAGTCTCTATCACATCAGCGCCGTCAACTCGCGAACGCTCGGTGGCCTCAACGCCGTCAGTCGCGGCTCCGGCCTAAACGATACGGACCAAACGTTGCAAATCAGCAACGTCACCACACTCAGCAGCCGCACTTTGAATGAAGCGCGTTTCCAGTACACCAACAGCAGGCTCGACCAGCCGGTCAACGACACAACAGGTCCCGCTGTCAACATTGCGGGGGTCGCAAACTTCGGCACGGCCACGTTCTCGCCACTCGGACGCGACATTAATCTCCTCGAGGCTGTCGACAATGTCTCGACGACGCGCGGCGATCATTCCGTGAAAGCGGGCGTCAGTTTTCTTTACAACCGCGTCAACATCCTCTTCCCAGGTGCAGTCCAGGGTGTTTACAACTTCAGTTCCATGAACAATTTTCTGACTGGAAACTACCTCTCGTTTCAGCAGGCGTTCGGCGTTCCGGACCAGCTTCAGTCGAATCCGAACTTTGGCGCGTTTGTGCAGGACGAATGGCGAGTGCGGCGGACGCTGACAATCAACGCGGGGCTGAGACACGATGCGCAGTTTCTGCCTGGACCGATTCAGACCGACAGTAACAATTTCTCGCCTCGCCTCGGACTCGTCTACGCTCCCGACGAGAAGACTGCCATTCGCGCGAGCTTTGGTCTTTACTACGATCGCATTCCGCTGCGCGCGACTTCCAATGCTCTGCAACGCGACGGCACGAAGTTCATCATTGCGCAACTGTCGCCGGCACAACCCGACGCTCCCGCGTTTCCGAATGTGCTCGCGGTCCAACCCGCGACGCTCGCGACGAAGCCAAACATCACGCGCATCGACCCGGACATCGACGCCAGTTACAGCCAGCAGGCAAACCTGCAAGTCGAACGCGAACTGCCCGCTAACACGATCGTTTCAGTTGGTTACCTGCACCTGCAAGCACGACATTTGATCCTCTCGCGCAATGTAAACGTGCCGCGGTTTCCCGCATCCGCCGGCATTCCGAATCTCGGCCGTCCGGATCCGAATTGGGGAAACATCTCGCGCTTTGAGAGCTCGGGAAACTCCAACTACGACGGTCTCGTTGTTTCTGTGAATCAACGCGCCACTGGCTGGTCCAGCTTGCGCGTGTCGTACACGTTCTCGAAGACGATCGACGACGCGGGCAACTTCTTCTTCTCGACGCCGCAGGACAATTTCAATGTACGCGACGATCGCGGGCTTTCCGATAACGATCAACGTCATCGTCTCGTGATCAGCGGGGCCATCGAGGCGCCGGACCACAAGAAACCGCACGGCCTGCAACGGGTCCTCTGCGGGTTTCAAATGGGCTACATCTTTACCTACGCGTCGCGTTTGCCGTTCAATGTGCTGCTCGGAAGCGATCGCAATCTCGACACCAACAACAACGATCGGCCCCTCGGCGTCGGCCGAAACACGGGACGCGGGTTCGACTATGCTTCGCTCGATTTGCGTTTGAGCAGGCGTTTCAGGCTTACTGAACGCGTCGATCTTCAGTTACTGGCGGAAGGATTTAATGTGCTGAACCGATCGAACTTCGGCGTGCCCAACAACACGTTCGGCTCGGATGTAAATCCGCTGCCGGCGTTTGGTCAACCGACGCAGGCGTTTGATCCGCGACAGTTTCAGTTTGGAATGAGGGTGAGCTTCTAGGGATGTTACGGAACAGTTTAATCATCGGGGTTTTGTGTTTTGTTTTGTGCGCGTTCTTGTGCGCGTGCGATCGCTCGGCAGGCACGCTAACAGCGTACGCGCCGTTGAGTTCGCCACTGGTCCTGCTTTCTGAGGAGGGCGTTGACGCCGCAGAACCGGCGACCGCAGTCGCACCTGACGGAAGTTTTTACGTCGCGTGGGTGAACCACGCGCCCCAGAATCGCGCTGACGTGATGATCGGACGCTACGAACCTGGCAAAACACCGGCAGCGGCCGTCCGCGTTAATCCGCAAGCGGGCACGGCTACCGCTTGGCGCGGCGATCAGCCCAGCGTCGCCGTCGGAAAGAATGGTTCGGTTTACGTCGTATGGGCCGAGCGCGTCGAGTCTGGCGGAAAGAAAGGAACAAATCTTTACTTGTCAGTTTCGTCTGACCTGGCCCAAACGTTCGCCGCGCCTGTGAAGATTAATGACGACAAGGTTCTCGCCGATCACGGAATGCACTCGCTCGGCGTTGCCGCTGATGGACGCATCTACGTGAGTTGGCTTGACGAGCGAAACGTCGCCGCCCCGAAACCTTCAACGAAGGCCGAAGGTCATCACATGGAAAGCAATCGCGAGCTCTTCATCGCCGATTCAAGTGACGGCGGCCTTACCTTTTCGCGCAATCGAAAGATCGGAGATGAAGCGTGTCCCTGTTGCAAGACGGCGATGGCGATCGCGTCCGACGGTGCGATTTACGTGGGCTGGCGACACGTGCTGCCGGGAGACTATCGTCATATCGCCATTACGAGCTCAGCTGACGCCGGCGCGACTTTTTCGAAGCCGGTGATCGTCAGCGACGACAAGTGGGTGCTGCATGGCTGTCCGGTTTCTGGTCCATCTCTATCGGTCGCTGATAACGGGACGTTGAAAGTGTTATGGTATGCGGCAGGCGAAGCGAATGCGCCGGGACTTTACGTCGCCGAGTCGAAAGACAAAGGCCAGAGCTTCTCGGCGCGGCAAATGGTCGCTCAGGAAACCGTGCGCGGCACGCCGGTGTTGGCACCCGGCCCTGGCGGTAGTGCCGAGCTCGCTATTTGGGACGCGGCCGGCTCGCAGGGTTCTGAAACCAAATTCCGCACGATCGGACAGAAGGGTCCAGCAATCAGCGTCGGATTGAACGTCGAATTACCGGCGGCGGCTGTCAGCAAAAACGAATTGTTTGTAGCTTACGTGGGTAAGGTACGAGAAAAGCGCAGCGTCTGGTTGATCAAAGCTGGCGTCAAGAACTAACCACAAATGACCCGAAATGTTCTGCTGCTCTGTAACTGCCTCGCGTTCGTCTTCCTGCTGGCGTGCGGCGGTGTCGATCATAGAACTTACAACACCTCGACTGCATCGCCATCGCCAACGACGGCGGCACGTGGACCGGCCGCCGCTGTTGAACCCCGGAGCTACCCAGGCGTCGGAGTCGTAATAGCGATCAACCCGAAGGCGCCCTCGATCGAGATCAATCACGGAGACATCGAAGGTCTAATGCCCGCGATGCAGATGGAATTCGAGGTCTCCGACGCGTCCTTGCTGAACGGATTACAGGTCAACGACCAGATCGAGTTCACGATCGAGGACCGCACCGGCGTCATGAGAGTTACGGCGATTAAGAAGAAGTTGTAAACACAAAAGGCACAAAAAGGCCGACGCAAAAAGCACAAATGGAAGCGGGGCCTTGCGGCGACTTGCCCTCCGCTTTTTGTGCCTTTTGTGTCGGCCCTTTTGTGTCGGCCCTTTTGTGATCCTACTTCTTCAACTCAGCCAGCGCCGCAAGCACTTCCTCACTGTGCGCCTGCACCTTCACCTTCTCAAACACTTTCGCAATCTTGCCAGTCGGATCGATGATGAACGTGTTGCGGGCGGAGAGTTTGTTGCCCTGGTACTCCATCACTGAACCATACTGCGTGGAAGTCTTTGCTTCAGTGTCGGCAAGCAGTTTGAAATTCAACCCTTCCTTCGCGCAAAACTCTTTATGCGAATCAGCGGTATCGACACTCACGCCCAGAATCACCGCATTCGCCGCTTCATACTTCGCCAGGTCACGCTGGAAGTTGCGCGCTTCGATCGTGCAGCCCTGCGTGAAGTCTTTCGGATAGAAATAAAGCACCACCCACTTGCCTTTGAAATCACTGAGACTCACCTGCTTGCCTTCGTTGGTCGTCAACGTGAACGCCGGGGCCGCCGAGCCAACGGTCGGCAGTTCGTTTACCGCGTTAACGGAACTGCAAGCGAGAATCGCAACCATCGCGAATACCAGCATGAATGCGTACTTACCCATTTCAATTACTCCTTTAACTATTTGAACCTTGTCGTTTGCGTTAATTCCCCGTCTGTCCGAACGTCTCGTTGATCCGCTCGCGGATCTGCGGCGCGCTCAGTTTGTTTTCCTTCTCGAGCTTGTAAGCCAGCAGGGCCTCGTTGACACAGACCGCGCAATGCGAAGCGTGATCGTCTTCGAAACAACTGTAGAGACTCTTGTGGCCCATGCCGCGATCGCAGTGGCAATAGCACGGCATCTGCGCGAGCGTCGTCGGGATCTCGCGCGCGGCGCGATAAGCATCGCGAGTCAGCCCTTCGAACTTGTCCGGGGCGAGTGTTGGACCAAGACTCGAGCGACTCGGAGCAGTTTCGAAGTGGGCCGGAATCACTTTCGTTTCCGGTGTCGCGGGTGTCGCGTGTTGATGTGAATCGACCGGAGTTTGATTTTGCGACTGGTACAAACCCGCCGGTCCACTCGCCTTTTGCTGATTGACGACGAGGACGGCGGCGATAAGCAGTACGAGGATGCCGCCAACCAATATCAACGTTTTCTTCATTGCAAATCTCCTAAAAATCAATGTGTCCCGTGCATTCCGCTCATCGACATCTTTTGCGGACGCAGTCTGAAGAAGATTTTCCAGGACACAGGATTTGTACCATAAATGGCATTCAGAATCGACGGCTTGGAATAAAATGTCAGGTCGCTTCCAACCGCAAGCGAATGCTTCTCCGTGTTCCAGATCTCGCGAGAGCCTCCGAACGTGTAAGCGCCGATTCGAAACGATGGATGATGGTCTGTGATCCCCAACTGCGCGCGGTCTTCATCGCGCAGTAACTGGTTCTTATCGGCGAGCTCGAGGCGCGTGTAAAAGTAGTTGCGATCGAGAAAGTTGACGGTCGATTCGGCGACGTATCCGTTCAGGTTGAAGATCTCGTCGCTGTGGCCTTCGTGGTTTCGACCCCAGATCAAACTCGACGCCCAATTTCCTCTTTTAAACTTCCGGTTGTAACTGATCGACGCCGTCGTACGTCGCACATCGCCAGGTTGCAGCGCTTCCGGATCGCGCAGAAAACCATGACTCACCTGCATGGACCAATTATCGTTTGGCGCAAACCAGAGCCGTGCCGAGCGCGACGTCCAGGGATTTGCTTCGAAGTTGTAGCGGTTCTCGCCCGGCTCGCGACCGTTGAAGATCGACCCCTCGAGTTTGAACCAGCGATACGTGAACCCGGTTGTGACCACGCCGAAACTGATGTGCGTCGAGTCCTGCAGGTGATGCGACAAGGGCGCCGACGTGTTTTCGGAAGCCGAACTGCGATGCATGAACGCGACCGGACCGAGTGCGGGTTCGCCTGGATAGCCACCGTAAACGAACCACGTGCCGCGATCGCCAAGCGGCATGGTGTAGGTGGCGCTCAGTTCCATGAACAGATCGTGCGGATGCTGGCGATCGATGAGTGGCTCACCTTTGTATGTTTCGCCGGTTTGGAAAAGCAGCGGCGACCCGCCCGGCGGAAAAGTAAATGGCTCGAAACTGACCATGCTGCGCAGTTCGAGAGTTCCTTTTCCCACGCGACGCAACGCCGACGGCATGAACCAGTTAGCGGATTCAAACTTCGTCACGCCTCGTGGTCCACCCTGCGCGTTCACGCCGGCGACGAAGTTGTAGTGAAACATCACGAGCCAGTCATTCGCCTCTTTGTGCAGCATGGGCATCGTGCTCGACGCCGGCTGCCATGACGTGCCGGAGCCCATGCGGCCCATCGGCATCAGGTTGGCGTGACTGTCGCCAACACGCACGAACATCTCGTCGTCTTCTACGACGAGCAGACCGTGGTCCATGCCGCCGTGCATCGACTCTTCAGTCGGACTCGACGATGGCGAAGCCGATGGTTCCGGCGAGGGCGCCGGTTTCGCCGGCGCCGGTTTGGCCGGTGCCGGTTTCGCTGGAGCTGGTTTCGCTGGAGCTGGTTTAGCAGGGGGTGGCTTATGACCTTCGTGCTGCGCAAAAGTTGTGACAACAAGTAAGAAAAACACTACGAAGCACAACAGCGCGCCCTTGAAAAAGTTCATTCGCAACCCCCTGGAAAAAGTGGATAACATTAAGAACGTTAAGAATTACTAAGCCTTCGTCTTAGGCTTTGCATCCTTTCCGTCCTTGGCTTTCATCTTGCAGCACTCGCCGTGCTTCTTCGGATCGT
Organism: Pyrinomonadaceae bacterium; assembly: GCA_035762365.1. GTDB lineage: Bacteria > Acidobacteriota > Blastocatellia > Pyrinomonadales > Pyrinomonadaceae > PSRF01. The sequence goes on from DASTOZ010000827.1 coordinate 9,321, forward strand.
GCTTCGCGGCGCCATCGTGCTTGCCCTTCATCTCGCAAGAATCACCACAGCAGTCAGCATGGTCCTTGTTAGCATCGGTCTTGCAACACTCGGCGCCTTCTTTACAGCACTCAGCGCCTTCTTTGCAGCAGCTATTTGCTTCGTGTTTGCACGAACCTTCAGCGCAACACTTCGCGCCTTCCGCGCAACACGATTCGGCCTTCTTCTGATCGGTCTGGGTCGTGCCCTGAGCCATGGCCATCGCGAAAACGGCCAACAAGAAGGTGAGCAGCACAACGAGTACAGTGCTCTTGTGGGGTTTCATTTTTTTGTTCTCCTATGCAAATGATGATTACTGTTCGGGAACACCAGCGCACACACCGGCACTTCCGTTGTGAGAACTCTGGTGAGTTAATCCGGGAGTTGGAGGAAGGTTTCTAAATCAGGAAAACGCAGCAGCGAAGATACGTTGGACCACGGTTCGGCACCAGCGGAGCAACGACGTGCTTTTGAGTAAGTTCGCCGTTGACATTCGCAACCGGCAACTGGGCGCTCCTGGCATGATCTGAATCAGGGGCGTTATTGCTGGCTTTCGCAGTGATCGCCGTGCCACGCATCGCGAGCGGACAATCGTTCATCATGCCGCCCGGCATTGAAGAGAGCGACAGAAATGATTCGGTCAGCGCGAACCTGGTTTGCTTTGTGGGCTTCGCTTGCTTCGCGGGGCTAGTCTGCTTAGCGGGGGCTTTGGAACAGCAGTGATGTGCCTGAGCGGTATGACAACTGGCCCCTTCGACCGTCGCCGCAGTCGACGGTTCATCGCTCTCTGCGGCCATGGCCATGTTGCCGCATCCCAGCAGACATCCGCCCGCCAGCCACACGGAAACACAAACGGCCAGAAGCAATCGGGCCACTTTTTGGAAGACCAGAACACTCATTGGCAACCCGAGTCTACCGCCCAACGATGTTTTTGTCGAGAAATCCGCCGCTGTGATTCAGATCACAATCGTCACTAAATTCCACGAATTCTGTAACCGGTGAATTGCTACGGTGAATTGCGGTCTGAATCATCGGGAGAAACTGGAGAATGATGAGTATCGACAAAGACAAGATCACGACACAGGATGAACTGAACGAGCCCGCGCCGATCGATCAGGTTGACGCACGGGTTGAAAAAGAAATGAAAGAATTGGAAAAGAAAGCCAGGAAAGACGTTCGCGAAGGATTGGATGAACAGACTATAGACGACGACGATGCTAAACCCGCCAAACACTAGCCGGCGAGCGCGGCGTCGAGTGCTTTTCTCAGTTCCGGGGGTGTTCGCACGGGGTGGAAACCGTCGATCTTCTTGAACAGTCGTCCATCGCGCGTGATGATGAAGCTCTGCGGAATCGTCGTCTTACCTTGCATCAACGTCAGCGCCACTTCGCGCGTGGCCCAACCGACGTGATAGTCGACGTTGTACTGCTGCACGAAGTCGCGCACTTTTTCTGCTGAGGTGTTCGGGTCTTCAGTCGAGAGTCCGATGAACTCCACGCCGCGGGCCTCGTATTCCTTGTGCAGACGCACCAGCTCCGGAGTCTCCATCCGGCATGGCCCACACCACGTGGCCCACAGGTTCACAAACAGAATCTTCCCGGAATAATTCGAGAGCTTGATTGGACTGCCATTCGCCGCCGTCATCTCAGTGTCGAACACGACGGAGGGGACAACAGGCAGGTGCGCAGTACGGCTGGAACTATCGTTTGAGTTACAACTCGAAACGCCAATCGCCGCGAGCAACGCCATAACGATCAGTGTCGTGACGATGCGAAGCGGCGTCCAAAACTTAATGGGCGTCGCCGTGCGGTCTTTCTTCTTAACTGCCATTGCTACTTCTTTCCGAACCTGAACGAGTCGAGAATTACCGTCGCTTCACCTTTTTGTCCGATATCTTCAACGGACGACAGCTCCGGAGCCAGTGACGTGGAAAGCATCGAAAGAGTGGCGCCCGCGGTGTCACCTTCTTTTCCCGTCGGCAGAAACACTACGCGTCCCCACAGGTGAACATCGCCCTTCTCGGTTCCTTTGGCGAGCCCTTCCCAACGAAATTCATACGCGTCGAGGGAGTTAACTTTCGTTGGGCCTTCGGAAACCTTGCGGTAGTCTTCGAAGGCTTTGGCCAGCGCTGCACTGTACTCGGCCACGCGCTGCGGAAAGTTTTGTCGATCGCCGTCAAACGTGCCGGTGCTGGTGTACCAGCCCACCGCGAAATTCTCCTGGATGAAATTCGGCGGCAGGCTGCGTTCGACTTTTACGAAGTTCGTTGCGCCCGCGACTCCGGACTTCGGATCGCGTTGCCATGACTTCGGATAGTAAAACGAGAAGTCGAAATAATGTTCCGCAAGTTTGCCGTCGAGATCCGCGTCGGAGTTTTGAAACTGGACCGTGTCCGGCGGCGGCACGAACGAATCTACCGGTGACGGCGAAGGCTGCTCGACCGAAGGCGAAGCGACGGCTTCGACGGTTGGTTGAACGACTGGTTCGTTCTCCGGACGCCGCTCAGCGACCTGGTTCGGTTTAATCAGGAAAAAGTAAACAGCGCCCGCGAGCACGCCACCACTAAGCAGCAAAAACAGCAGCACGCCCGCGATGATCCACGGCGCCTTTGATTTCTTCTGCGTGATGGGCGACGGCGGCAACGCCGCCGAGATCGCTGGCGCCGGCGCTTGCGAAGGCAGTGGCGCAGACACGGGCCGCGGTGGCGGCGCCGGAGCTTGCTGCTGCTGCGGCGGTAACGGTTGCGAAGTCTGCGCCGGCGGTTGCGGCGGAGGTTGCTGCGGCGGCGGCGCCGGAGCTTGCGCCTGCGATGGCGGCGACATTGGTGGAGGCGGCGGCGCCGGTTGTGAAAAGTCCGCCGTGTTTGCGCCCGTCGGTGGTCCCGTTGGACCAGTGTTTCGCGGCAGTGCCACCGTCGCTGGATAGCTCTCGATAATCGTCGCGTTTGGATCCGGCAAGTCCCTGCTGGTTGGTCTTTCTGAGGCAGCGTTCAGATCAATGGACGTAGCGCGAATCGTCGCGTTCGGATCGAAGGTCTGCGGAGCAATCAACAGTCCGCCGTCAAAAGTGCAGAACTTCTGACCTTCGTCGGGATACGTACGATTACACTTGGGGCAACTCTTCATCAGAAGGACCTCTTCGTTAATTGTGCCTGGTGCTTAGTACTTTGTTCTTTGTTCCTCAGCTCAAACGAAAAGCTATCACTCAACCTTGAGACTAGCCAACAAAGTACAAAGAACCAAGCACAAAGCTCTGCGTCTTAATTCGCCTTGGCTTTCGCTAACTTCTGCGCCGCGCCGCTGTTCGCCGGATCGAGCTCAACGGCGCGCTGGTACGCACGGACGGCGTTCTCTTTCTGCCGCGCTTTCAAGTAACCGTCGCCGACGCCTTCGAAACCAAACAAGCCGGCCAGTTGCTTCTTCTCACCAGCGCCTGCGAGCGCCGACGCGCGTTCATACGTCGCTTCGGCATCGCTGGGCCGATCCATTCCCAGATACGCGCGGCCGAGAAGCTGGAAGGGCAGGAACGCACGCGAGCTCACTTCAGTCGCCGACTTTAGATACGGTTCCGCTTCCTGATAACGCCTGTAAGCCACGAGAAACCGGCCCATCAGCAGCAACGACATCGGATTACGCGAATCGAGCTCGAGCGCGCGTTTCAAAACCGGCTCCGACTGCGGCCAAAGCTGCTCATCCTGAAGCGACTGTGCGATCAGGTTCAGCGTTGCCGGATCCTTTGCCAGCTCGATCGCCTTCTCATACAGCGGGTTGCCCTCCGCGGGCTTACCGAGCTTGTTCAGCGTTCGCGCGAGGTGTGCATACGCGACGGCAAACTGCGGATCGAGCTCGATTGCGCGGCGATACGAGTGTTCAGTCTCGCTGTTAAAAATCCCTCTCGTCTGAAGCGCGACGCCGAGACGGTCCCAGGCGACCGCATTCTTCGGATCGATCTGTACAGCCTTTCGCGCAGCCATCTCCGCATCT
>DASTOZ010000828.1:0-4183 GCA_035762365.1 Pyrinomonadaceae bacterium
CGCCGGAAGTGCCGAATGCAATTGCAACCCAATCTGTTAGCTCGCTGTCGATCGACAGGAAGTCGATCGACAGGAAGACACTGGATTCGCCTGCAAGGCCCGCAGGAGAACCGGCTCGTTCGCCTGCGCGATCGAAGACCATCTTAACCAACTCACAACAGAGTGAACCCGGTCCGATGGGCCACGCTCAAAGCAGCCCGCCGTCGCCGAGTTTGCCTCTCACGCCCGTTGACGCGTTGCCGCAACGACCGAATGCAACAGCCACACGATCTCGCAACTCTTCTTCACTTAATCGCGAAATGGCCGATTCAGGTTCCAATCAATTGCCGCCAAGCGTGCCGGCTGCCGCTGGTGAATCGTCTTCGACGGCCAGTTTTAACGGAACCACTGCGAACCACGAGCGAACACGTCCGCGGGTCCAGTCGCAGGCCAGACACGTGCCGGCGCCGTCGCCCGCACTCGCGGACACCGTCGTTCCGGCAGAGCCAAAGGCAACAACAACGGGAACCGTTAGCTCTTTGTCGATTGATGACGAGCCGGCGCCAGATCCGCAGGTCGCACAGTCGCGTGGACCAAGATTCCCAAAACTGATCGTCATCGAACAGGGAGGAAAGAGCATCGTCGCCCCGATTCAGAATCAGAACCGGCTGGGCGACGAACACGTGGATGGTGTTGGCTCACCAAGCCTGGCGAGGCCTGTGTCTAACGACCCTGAGACTCGACGCGACGGATTCGCAAATCAAATTGCATTTCGGAACTCGTTAGAACCGCGACCTGAGCAAACGCAGTCGCTCGAACCGGTGAGTTCGTCAGTTCGGTCCGAAGTCGCGCCTGAGCACGCGCGTTCCCATAGAACCTCTGCAACCCATCGGCTTGCCGAACCGGTAGCGAAAGTCCCACTGGTCCGGACGCATGCAGAAGAGACAGACGAGTCTGTGACGTGGCCCATTCCCACTCGCGGCAAAACTGAAGAACCGTCCTCGAGAAGCCTCCCTGACTCACAACCGCAGCATGGCGAATCGACGCCTAAGCTGACAATCAACCGGCTCGACGTTCAGATCGTCAACCAACCGCCCGCCGCGCCGGCGCCTGTTGCGCCTGCGCCCCCGTCTGTCCCATCACCAACCGATAGCTGGGAGAGGCTGGAGCGACACTTGTTGGGCCGTCTCGATCTGATTTTCTGAAACCTTATGAGCTACTTAGCCATCGGCGCGGTAACGAAGTCTATCGCGGAGTTGCTCGGCAAGAAGTTGAACAAGCCGCAGCTCATGGGCTCGAGCACGCCTAAAGTCACGACGCTGCCGCCCGATGACGACCGCGTTACCGACAACGACGGCGTGAACCTGTTTCTTTATCGCGTTTCTCAGGATCCGTTCAACAAGAACACGAGTTGGCGTGGCGACAAATCGAATCCCGGCACGCGCCGTCCCGCGCTTTCGCTGAACCTTCATTACATGCTGACCGGGTACGCAAAAAAATCGAACGTCACCGCAGTTGACGACATCACTGCGCATCAGATCCTCGGTAATGCGATGGCCATCCTCAACGAGCACTCGGTGCTCAACGATGTTCACGACGCCGACTTCGATGCCGACCTGGATACACAGTTTTCAAAAGAGCTGCGTGATTCTTTCGATAAGATCAAGATCACGCTAATGCCCACTTCGATGGAGGAATTCTCAAAGATATGGACCGGGCTGAACAAAGCGTACCGGCTATCGGTGATCTATGAGGTTTCGCTGGTCCAGATCGGTCCGATCGTGCCGGCGCCCGCCGCGTCGCCGGCAGTACAGCGAATCGGCCTCGACGTCAGCACCCTCGCGCCGCCAATCATCAACTCGCTGGAGCCATCGAGCGGTGCAGCGGGAAGCGAGGTCACGATCAAAGGTAAAGGCTTTCGCGTTCGTGGCGCTTCCACTTCCGTGTTGATCGACGATCTCGCGCTGTCGCCCGCCGATTTTGTGAAACTCACCGACGACGAAATTGTTCTGAACATCAACGAGGCCCCACAGCGCGGGCCGAGATTGCAAGTGTCTGTAAAGGTCGACGACAGGCAGAGCGAGCCGTTCGTCTACGAAGTGCGGCCCTGGATTCCGAGCCCACAGCCGCTGCGCGGGTTTACCGGCGTTTCGATCGCGATTCCTTTTCAGGCGCCCGCCGGTGCGACGCTCACGGCGCAGATTGACGGTAAGCCAGCTTCCGTCTCCGTTAACGCCAGGGAGAACGTTGTGCTCGCGACTGTTCCGACAAGCATCACCGCCAACGGGCCGAAGTCCGTAGTCCTGATTGTGAATGATGGAACGCCGAAGCGGAGTAACACGCGCTTCTTCGAAGTGTTGCCGATGATCGAGAACCTCTCGGTCACGACCGCAACCACGCCCGATAAAACTACCATCACGGTAACCGGTCAACGTCTCAATGGCGCCGACGTCAACGTGAAGTACGGCAAGATGATCATCCGCAAGGGCGAGAATACGACTGCGGCCACCGTGGTCGTGGACGTTGGCCGCATTCTTCCGTCGGGTCTTCCAGTGTCGGTAGTGGTGGATGGTCGCGAGTCAAACGTCTGGCCACCGCGTCTTACTGACCTCGATCCTCCGCAGGTCTTTGCTGGAGATGAAATCACGCTTACCGGCAGTGGTCTAAGCGGTCAAACCGTTTCCGTTAATTTCGGCAGCACCCGGGTTGACCTTCCCAAACAAGCAGCCGCGAGTTTTATCAGGGTGAAAGTTCCTCCGCTTTCAGCCGGCGCCGTGGCAGTCAAGGCTACGGTCAACGGCAAAGACACAAATGCGCTTTCGCTTTTGATCCTGGGGTAACGAAAAATGAGCGAGGCCTTTTTAAACAATTGGGAATATCTCAACGCTGAGTTGGCCAGGCTTGACATCCTCGTTCAGGCGGAGGTCGTAAAGTGCCGCCCGCTCGCTAAGGACAATCGCCTCGACAGCTTCCGCAGCCTCTTTATCTCTGAAGATGAAGTCACGCACTTGTTAGGAACATCGGAGAGCGACTGGCACGTCGATGAAGTCGAGCAACTGCGAACTCGCGCCGAGTTAATGCGCAAGGAAATCTGGTCGCGGCGCCAGGCTTCCACCGAACAAGGCGTATATCTCTCCTTGCCTCAACTGGCGCGCATCTTTCGCCTTTCGCCATTTGAAGAAGATCTGGTTCTGATCTGCCTGGCCCCGGAGATCGACCTCAAATACGAACGGCTGTACGCCTATTTGCAGGACGACCTCACACGCCGGCTGCCTACGGTCCAATTAGCTCTGGAACTGCTCTGCATTTCAGCAGAGGAGCGTGGTCAAGCTCGGATCCATTTTACGCGTCAAGCCATACTCTTCCGTTCACAGATCCTTCGTTTTGAGGGCGACAACCATGCTTCTTCTCTCGGAAATGGTCTGAAGCTGGACGAGCGGATCTCCGGTTTCGTGTTGGGAACAGACGGCATGGACAGAGGGTTGCGGGCTTGCTTCAAAGCGTCGCCCCCGCCTGTTGAACTGGATGTCTTGCGTTGGAACGAGAGTCTGAAAACAGACTTGCTGAACCTCACACGAGACTATCTCCAACACGACCAGAAGCCGCTGCATAAATTGATCTTTAACTTCCATGGGCTTGCGGGCGCCGGCCGAAAAACTCTCGCTGCAACCTTGTGCCGCGAATGCGGAGTCCCGCTGATTATCGTGGACCTTCGCGAGGTCCTGCGCCAACCACACTTCGAAGATGCCATTCGCTCGATTCTCCGCGAAGCCGTATTGCAACCCGGAGCGATCTATCTGGAGCACTTTGATCTGATCGCAAACGACGATGAAGGCGTCTCGCGCCAGCAATTGATCTCCGCGCTCGAGGAATTTTCCTGGCTCACGTTTTTGAGCACCGAAAAGCCGTGGGCGCCCGGCGGTGCGTTGCGCCAACATGTCTACATCGACGTCGAACTTTCAGCGCCTGGCCTGCAGGAGCGCACCGACTTGTGGGCGCAACTCGCGGGAAATCCGGAAGGGTTTGCTCCGGATGTGAGCTGGGAAGATCTGGCCGTCAAGTTTCGTTTGACGCCCGGACAAATCAACGACGCACTGGTCGTAGCACGCAACCGCGCGCGTCTGCGTGGGAAAGAAATCATTACCGCAGATGATCTGCACCGAGGTTGTCGTGCTCAGTCAAACCAGAAGCTAAGTACTGCGGC
>DASTOZ010000829.1:0-5574 GCA_035762365.1 Pyrinomonadaceae bacterium
CGCGTCAGCCGAGCGCTGGTAGAGTTGGCAGTGAAGAATCCGGCCACTCTCGACTTTGAATTGAAACAACGTGTGACACGGCGGCAGGTCGACGTTGTCAGCCTGACGCGGATCCCAACCAGTAACAATCAGTCTCCGGGAATCCGGATTTGTCTTGATCTGGGTTAACAGTTTCTCGATCTGATCGACGCCGTTGTTCTCGGGATAGTCGCCGCCAAACGAGCGCCAGAGATAACCGTAGACAGGTCCGAGATCGCCCGCGCGTCGGCCGAATTTCTGCGTGTGTTCTTCGTCGGCCCACTCGGCCCAGATGTCGACGCCGCGAGCGCGCAGGTTTGCCTCGCTCGTGTCGCCGGACAGAAACCAGAACAACTCTTCCGCCACCCAGCGAAACGGCACCCGCTTGGTGGTGACGATTGGAAAGCCTTGTCGCAAGTCGAAGCGGGTTTGAAAACCGAAGTGTGAAATGGCGCCGACACCGGTGCGGTCGCGATGTTCGGCGCCATTCTTCAGAATCGATCGCAGTAGATCGTGGTATTGTTTCATCGGAATGTTAACGGCGGATTATAAACGATACAGAGTCGCATTTCTCGGTTTTGGGAATGTTGGGCGGGCCGTAAGCCGGTTGCTGGTGGCGAAGTCGGCGCAGTTGCGTGAGCAGTACGGGATTGACTGGGAGATTGTCGGCGTGGCGACGCGGCGAATGGGTTGGCGCGCGAGTGGCGAGGCGATCGATGTTGCGACCACGGATCAAATACCGAATAAGAACGGATTTGACGAATGGCTTGCAACTGCGCGGCCGGATGTGCTGTTTGAAACGACGTCGCTCAATCCCGAGACAGGTCAACCTGCCATCGATTACTTGAAAGCATCGCTACGAGCCGGGGCACACACTATCACTGCGAACAAGGCGCCGATCGTTTACGCGTATGACGAACTCAACGCAATTGCGAAGGCACAAGGCCGTGCGTTTCTGTTTGAAGCGACAGTGCTTGATAGCGCGCCAGTGTTTTCGCTGTTCCGCGAGACACTGCCGGGCGTGAAGGTGCGTGGGTTCAGTGGGGTCTTCAACTCGACGACCAACGTTATTCTCGAAACCATGGAGGCCGGACGAAGTTTTGCGGAGGGCGTGAAGATGGCGCAGGAGCTCGGCGTCGCGGAAACTGATCCGACGAACGACGTCGAAGGCTGGGACTCGATCATGAAGATCTGCGCGATTGCGCGCGTGATCCTGCGCACGCCGCTGCTGCCGTCTGACGTTCGACGCGAAGGTATACGCGGGTTGGATCCGGAGACCTTACAGGCGGCGCGTGCGGAAGGACGACCTTACAAATTGCTTTCGCGTGCCGTCGTCAACGCCGACGGATCCGTTAGCGCCTCAGTGCGACCCGAACAGATCAACCCCGGCGATCCGTTCGCCAGCGTGCGCGGCACTTCGCTGGCGATTCACTTCGAACTCGATACGATCCCGGGTCTGACCGTCGTGTCGCACCGCCCCAACCTGCAAAGCACTGCCTACGGGTTACTCGCGGACTTCATCAATGCAACACGCATTTAAGTGCTTTGTGCTTTGTGCTTGGTACTTTGTTTTCAGCACTTAGCGTATTCGCTAAGCACCAAAGCCCTAAGCCCAAAGCCCTAAGCCCTAAGCCCTAAGCCCTAAGCCCAAAGCCCTAAGCCCAAAGCCCGTTCACACCCTCGATGAGTCGATCGATCTCTTCCTCTGTCGTGTAGCAGGCGCATCCGGCGCGTATCAATCCTTCCGGCTCAAGGCCTAGTCGCTTCACGACTGTCGCCGCGTAGAAGTCTCCGTGCGAAAGAAACAGTCCCTTTTCCGCCAGGCGGCGTGCCGCCTCGGTGGATGCGACGCCTTCAATGGTGAACGACAGCGTCGCCGTGCGCCGCGACCCGGGCGGTGGCCCATACAACGTGACGCGCGGCATCGAACTCAATCCATTCCATAATCGCTCAAACAGTTGCATCGATCGCGAGTGCATCTCGCTGAAAACAGTTACGAGACTCTCGCGCCGGCTGCCGCGTTCACCGAGGGAAGCGAGGTAATCGACCGCCGCGGCAGCCCCGACCATCCCTTCCTGATTCTGCGTCCCTGTCTCCGCGTTCTCCGGCGCATAATCCGGCGCCGGCACAAGCTTCGGAAAATCGATCCGTTCGAGCAGTTCGCGCTTCGCGAACATCACACCCACATGCGGCCCGTAAAACTTGTACGCCGACATTCCCACAAAATCACAATCGAGCTTGCGCACGTCCAACAGCTCATGCGGCACGTAATGGACCGCGTCCACAAATACCAGCGCCCCAACGCTGTGCGACATCGCCACCACGCGCGCCACATCATTGATCGTCCCCAGCGCGTTTGAAGCAGCGCCGATCGCGACGAGCCTCGTTTTCGGACCGATAAACCGCTCCAGATCCTCTTCGACAAGCTTGCCGGTCGACGTATCCATTCGCACGGTCTGGACCGTCACACCACGCTCGACTGCGAGCCGTCGCCACGGATCGACGTTCGCGTGATGATCCAACTCGGTGACGACGATCTCGTCGCCGGCTGAATACTGCAGCCCCAAGGCCCGCGACAAGTGATACGTCAGCGTCGTCATGTTCGCCCCGAACGCGATCTCCGTGGGCGACGCGTTCAGGAAGTCGGCGCAGACCTCGCGCGCATACTCGATGGCCGCGTCGGTTTCGGCGCTGGTCGGATAGGCCCAGTGCGTGTTTGCGTTGTGGTGATAGAGATAGTCGCTCATCTTCTCGACGACGTAGCGCGGCGCCTGGGTGCCGCCCGGGCCGTCGAAATAAGCAACGGGATAATCGTTATGGACACGTTCGAGGGCAGGGAAGTGCCGCCTGATTTCCGTGACCGACGCCACTGCTGTTTGGGTTTGACTGGAAGTTGTGGACATTTTGGGCATCTTAACAGAATAAACACAGATATCGAGAATCCAGCCAAATCTGCTAGAATCAGTCGCGTCAGCGCGTTCTCACGACTTAACTGTTTCTCATCACGACGAAAAAGATGGACGAGCGGAGGAGTGGAAAGCGGTGGGATGTTTCGCTCGACGCTGTTTGGGACGGCAAGAGCGGGAACTATACCGCCCGCATAACGGATCTCTCAGACGGCGGCTGCTACGTGGATTCCCTCGGGGACGTGACCATGGGCGAGCTGCTGCATTTCAAGCTCCAACTGCCCGGAGGTGGGTGGCTTGAGCTGAAGGGTGAAGTGGCTCATCACACGCCGCCGGTCGGTTTTGGCGTCCGCTTTCTGGACCTTTCCGAGGAACAACTGGAGAGCTTGCGCAGCTTTATCGAGTGCCTCAAAGACCCAACCGCGCCCGGACTCATAAAGCAGGAATCGTGACCGCATTCAGCGTTTTTATTGGGTACAAGCCTTAACCGATACACGGATCTTCAGATCAGTACCGAAAACGACTGTTGAATGTACAAATTCATCGTTTCATGCTACTACTGGCCGGCCGGAGAGCGTTCCCTTCGGTTGCGGACACTAACAATCAAAACTGACCAGACCGGGAAAGGTCTCGATTATTTCCCCATCAGCAAACTGACCAGGTTGGACCATCTCACGTCATCGATTGAACGCCGGGAAATGCGCCGCCTCAAGGTGAGATGCGAAGTCGAGCTCGTGGCGGACTTGTCGCTGCTCGACACCGAGGCCCGCGAGCCCCGTGAATCGCTCGTGTTCATGGGTCAGACCAGCGACCTCAGCGCCGCCGGACTCTCGATGATCATACCGTCGACGATCATCGACGAACGGTTCTGTGACGGCGACAATCGATTGCACCTCTTGCTGCATCTGCCTGATGGTGTGATTGGACTGGAAGTGACGCCGGTCAGGTGTCAGCGAATCACCGGCGTGAACTTGTCCCCCGGTTACCTGCTGGGCACCAAGATAACCGAGGTCAAGCAGCGCGAGCGCTTCGAGCGCTACCTCGAGCGCATGTCAGACCCACAGCGCGCGCATTAGTGCTACTCAGCCTGTTCCAGAAATTCCTTCGTGCGGGTGTCCTGGGGCGCGTTTAAGACTTGCTCCGCAGGGCCGTGTTCGACGACGTGACCGCCGTCCATGAAGAGGATGTGGTCGGCAACGCCGCCGAGAAATCCCATCGAATGCGAAATGATGATCATCGTGTGACCGCGGTCGACGAACGTGCGCAACAGCGTGCGCAGACTGTTGATGCGCCGCGGATCGAGCGCGCTCGTGGGTTCGTCGAGCAACAGCAACGCGGGATGCATCGCTAACGCTCGCGCGATCGCGACGCGCTGTTGTTCGCCGCCTGACAACGATCCCGGATACCTGCGCGCCGCCACTTTCAAACCCACCGATTCGAGCAGTTCGTAAGCTTCCGTCTCGGCTGTCTTGCGCGGCGTACGCAACACGTGCATCGGCGCTTCGATAATGTTGCCCAACACGGACAGATGCGGGAACAAGTAAAAGTGCTGAAACACGGTGCCGACTTTCAGCCGCAAATCCCGCACGCGCTTCCGATAGTCGTGCTGCGACAGACCCGCTTCCAACCGCACGTCGCCGCACTCGATCGTTCCGCCGTCGATCGTCTCCAGCCCGTTCAGACAACGCAACAACGTCGACTTCCCGCTGCCTGACGCGCCAATCACGCCGAGCACTGTTTGCGGTGCGACGTCAAAGTCGATCCCTTTCAGAATCTGCGACTCGCCGAAGTGTTTGCGTAACCCTTTGACGCGAATCATGCAGTCGCCTCCGCTTCGGTTTCGACGAGACGTTCGGTGGCCCGATTGCGCAGACGCTGTTCAAGCAACCGCGCGAGATGGGCCATCGGCAGACTCATCGCGAGATAAAAAGCAGACACGGCGAGCCCGAGCAGCAGAAACTGTCCCGACGCGTTTGCGAGCTCGCGATACGCAGTCGCCAATTCCCAAACCGAAATCGCAAACGCGACTGAAGTGTCTTTGAAGAGCGACACGAAGTCGTTGGTCATCGGCGGCAGAGCGATGCGAAACGCCTGCGGCAGAATGATCCGGCGGAAGGCGAGCACTGGTCCCATGCCGAGCGAGTACGCCGCTTCCCATTGCCCGTTCGGGATCGCTTCCAACGACGCGCGATAGACCTGCGATTCGTAAGCAGCGTAGTTCAGTCCCAATCCGACGAGCGCTGTCAGCCAGCCCGGCATCGCGATGCCGATCACGGGCAGTCCGAAATAGAGAAACAGCAGTTGCACCAGCACCGGAGTGCCGCGAAAGAACTCGACGTAGATCGTACACAGCGATCGCAGCCACGCCGGACCTTTCCATTGCCCCACCGCCAACGGAAGACCAAGCACGACGGCGATCACCATCGAACCGAGCGCGATCAGAACCGTGACTGCCGCCGCGCGCGTGAGCCGCCAAAGCGCTTCACGCCAGTTGAACGTCGCCTCCGTCGTCGTGTATTCGACGTTCTCGGTGGCCTGATTGCCCGATCGAATTGGTGCTTGAAACTCGACTTGCGCCTGGTTCCACAGTCCCCACTTTTTGAGAATCGCTTCGAGCGTACCGTCGGCGATGATCTTGTCGATCGCGGCA
>DASTOZ010000830.1:0-2113 GCA_035762365.1 Pyrinomonadaceae bacterium
ATCAGGAAGAGAGCGAAATAGGTTTTCAAGGCAGAGTTACCTCGCGCACGAACGAGTAAGGTTCTGTCTCTGGTTCTGCTTCGAGCACGCCGATCATCTCGGGCAGCAGAGTGTGTTTTGAAAAGGCATGCAAAGGCCGGCGCTCGCAATCGGGAACCTGGCCGCGAGCTTCAAGGATTTGGGCCACGACAGCGGCCGTGTCGCCGTGACCTGAGAAGAAGAACGAATAATTCGTATTACGGAGATCGGTGACGTGACTCGTCGCTGGTCCAATGTAGAGCGCTGGGACTCCGACTGACATGATGTTGTAGATCTTGCAGGGATGGACGATGCCGACGAACGCTTCGCCCATCACGACTACGTGCAGGTCTGCCGCCGATAACGAACTCGAAAGCTCGTCGAGCGGCTGATACGGCAGGCACTTCACGTTCGTCAGCTCGTGTCGTGAAGCGAACTCCTGCACCTTCGCGTGTTCGCTGCCGCCGCCGATAAAACAGAAGACGACGTCTTCGCGGGTCTTGAGCGCGAGCGACGCGGCCATCAACGTGTCGAGCGGATGACACGGACTGTGATTGCCGGAGTACATCACGACGAACTTGTCCGTCAGCCCATGTCGCCCGCGAAATGCTTCCCTGCCCGCGGCTGAAAACGCGACTGCATCGTCGTGCGACCACGGCGGAATGATGACGACACGTTCCGCGTTCGCGCCTTTCGCGAGCAGTCGCTCCTTCATGAACCGGTCGAGCGCGATGGTCCGGTCCGCGTGCTTCAAGCTGTAACGCAGCATCCACTGAAGCAGACGTGCGAGCGACGAGTCTTCCCGGAGCCAGCCGGCGGCGATCGCTTCATCCGGGTTCAGGTCCATCACCCAGAAACAAAAGCGTCCGCCTCTCAACTTCACAAACAACGTCGCGAGAAACGAGATCAATGGGGGCGACGTCAACGCAATCACCACGTCGAACCGCCGTAACGTCAGCAGACGCGCGCCACAGCTCGCGAGAAAACTCGCGAACCCCAGTGCTCGTCGCCACTTGCCTCTCTTGCCGAAAGACAACGATGGGGCGCGCACGATCGTGATGTCTTTCCAACGTTCCCGACGCGGAAAGCGCACTGACGGATCGTCGTAACCACGATCCGCGGTCACTACTGTTACGTCATGTCCGCGGGCGGCTAGTGCGGTGGCGAGATCGGTGAGGTGTTGTGCCGTGGAGACCACATCGGGGTAGAAACACTGATTAAGAAGGAGAATTCTCAACCCGCGATCTATCGATTAGATCGGATTAATCCTTGATCTGAAATCAGCGACAGTTCTTTCCAGTCCTTCGTGCAACGGAATCGTCGGTTTCCAGCCGAGCAATGTTTCGGCCTTCGTGATGTTCGGTTTGCGCTGGCGCGGATCGTCTTCCGGCAGCGGCAGGTGCGTGAGTCCCGATTTCGAACCGCAGATCCTGATGACCTCCTGGGCCAACTGTTTGATCGTGAACTCGCTCGGATTGCCCAGGTTGATCGGAGCGTGCAAACCGTGGGTGTTCATCAGCCGGATCAGCCCTTCGATCAGATCGTCGACGTAACAGAACGACCGCGTCTGCTCGCCTTCGCCGTAGAGCGTCAGCGACTCGCCGCGAAGTGCCTGCACGATGAAGTTTGAAACAACGCGGCCGTCGTTTTCGAGCATTCGTGGGCCATACGTGTTGAAGATGCGCGCGATGCGTATGTCGACGTGGTTCTGGCGATGATAGTCAGTCATCAACGTTTCGGCGATGCGCTTGCCTTCGTCGTAACACGAGCGCAGCCCGATCGGGTTGACGTGGCCCCAGTAGTCTTCAGTCTGCGGGTGGACCAGCGGGTCGCCGTAGACTTCCGACGTCGACGCCTGCAGGATGCGGGCGTGCACGCGTTTCGCGAGGCCGAGCATGTTGATGGCGCCCAGCACGTTCGTCTTGACCGTCTTCACCGGGTTGTATTGATAGTGGACCGGCGATGCGGGACAGGCGAGGTTATAGATCTGGTCCACCTCGAGAAGGATCGGCAGCGTCACGTCGTGGCGGATCAATTCGAAGTGCGAGTTGTCGAGCAGGTGCAGGATGTTTTCGCGCCGGCCCGTGAAGAAGTT
>DASTOZ010000831.1:0-10274 GCA_035762365.1 Pyrinomonadaceae bacterium
GAGTTGCTCGACGTCTGTGCGCAACGAAGTCCATTCACGCTGCGAGCCCCCGCCGACGCGATTGTTCACGAGAAAAGTATCGATCTGTGCCGCACGGTCCAACACGACGCGGGCGTCTGCCGAAGATGCTCGGCGCGATCCGAGACGGCGATCGAGCTGGTTCACCGCACTCTCGAAATCCAGCACCAGACGATTGAGATCGTCAGCGCGATAGTTGCCGCGATCGGACGCGTTCTGAATCGCGCGTTGAAGATTGTCGGTGCGGGTTTGAATGCGGTTGACCGTATCTCGGATGGTTGCTTCGCTGGCAACTTGGGCCATCCCAATGTTGGTAATGCCGGAGACCACGAGCATCACCAGGAATGCCTTGAAAGCTGTTTTTCTAATCGTGTTCATCTCTTCTTCCTCCTTCGCTCCAGGGAGGGACTCTCAACAGCCGTGCCACAGACCGTAAAAATACGGAATAGGGATGATTTGCGGAGGATTTCTGGACGGGGCGGAACGATATCGTACGGTTTGGTGAGGTGAATGTATGGCTTGGTGTAAATCGGTTTTAATCGGTGGATCCAAAACCTGAAGCGCCGCGAGCAGTCTCATCCAGGTCGGCTACCCACGTCGCTTCCGGAGTGATGATCTGTTCGATAATCAACTGGCATATCTTAGTTCCCGAGGCCGACTGAATGACCTCGTCACCTGTGTTGTAGAGGATGCAACAGATCTCGCCGCGATAATCGGAGTCGATCACGCCGGCCAGCACGTCCAAACCGTGCTTCGCTGCCAAACCCGATCGCGGCGCAACGCGTCCATAGAACCCGGGCGGAATCGCTACCGCTAATCCGGTGCGCACCATCACGCGTTGCTTCGGCTGCAGCTCGACATCCTCAATCGAACAAATATCCAACCCCGCCGCCAACGCACTCCCGCGCTTCGGCAGCACGGCTTTCGGATCGAGTTGTTTGAATCGAAGAACGGCGAATGTAGTCGGCATGAGTGAGCTACATCTTCGGCAACGTGACGCCGCGTTGGCCCTGGTACTTGCCGCCGCGATCTTTATATGACGTTTCGCAGATTTCGTCTGACTCGAAGAAGACGACCTGTGCGACGCCTTCGTTGGCGTAGATCTTCGCGGGGAGCGGCGTGGTGTTGGAGAACTCGAGGGTGACGTAGCCTTCCCACTCCGGCTCGAAAGGCGTGACGTTTACCAATATCCCGCAACGCGCGTAGGTGCTCTTGCCAAGACAGATCGTCAGTACGTTACGCGGGATGCGAAAGTATTCGACCGTGCGGGCAAGCGCGAAACTGTTCGGCGGAATGATTACCGAGTCACCCTTGTGTTCGACGAAATTCTTAGCGTCGAACTCCTTCGGATCGACGATCGTACTATTGATGTTGGTGAAGAGTTTGAACTCGTCGGCGCAGCGAATGTCGTAACCGTAGCTCGACGTGCCGTAAGAAACGATGCGTTTGCCGTCAACTTCCTTGACCTGACCGGGCTCGTACGGATCGATCATCCCGTACTCCACGGCCATCATGCGGATCCACTTATCACTTTTTATGCTCATGTGCGGGTGCTTATTAAACCACGGATGGAAAACACAGACTACACATCGGGTGTTTTACTATCTGACTATTGCGCCGCTTTGCGAATATTGACCGTGCCGTCGCCGACGGTGAACTTAAAAAACGCCCCACCCGCTCCCGCACGCGCGCGAACTGTTCGTTCGGTAATGCCCGGTTTCTCGCGTGACGCGAGTCCCTCGTGAGTGTTCACGATCTTGCCGGTGCGCAGGATCTCCGCATCGATGTCGCCGTTGAACCCGGGCGGCAGATCGACATTCACGACGCCCGTCGCGAGCCGGATGTCCGCGCCCGCGCCTCGCCAACTTCGCGCCGGAATTGTTAACGTCACCACGCCCGCCGTAACAGTCGTAGACACGAGACCGCCCGTCAACGTCAGCGCCGTTTCACTTTCCGTGGCGCTGATACGCAACGCGCCCTCGACGGCCGTCACTTTCACTGGTCCGTATCCGGCATTGATTTCGAGGTCCGTGTTCACCGGCACGCGCAGCTTGTAATCGATCTTCCACGGCAGGTTGAGCAGCTTCTTCGGAAAGTTTTTCGCCGTCTTCTTCATGTATGCGCGATCGTGAGTGCCCGTCGTGAGCACGCTGAGGTGATTCAAGTCTTCGTCAAAAACGAAGCCGTTGACGGTGGCGAGTTGGTCCAGGTCTGCTTCCGTCGCCGCGTTGAGCTCGACGTCAGCGACGAGTTCCACTTCATTACGCGACCAGCCTTCGACCGTCACTGCTCCACGTGGCGCACCGATAACTGTAACAGTCCCGCCAAATGCGAAGCGCCGATTCTCGCGCCGTGTCGACGTACGCTTCAACAAGTTAGTCGGCAATGCTTCCGCCGTTTTATTTTGTTGCGAAACCACGACCGCCGGCGGCGGAAGCAGCGCAACAAACAAAGAAGTGACGAGGAGTAGTCGAATCAACGGATTAGATCCTTCCTGAGATCTACGAAGGCGTCGCTATAGTAACGCAAACAAAAAAAGGACGCTGCAAAATGCAACGTCCTCAATTCATGAATTGCCATTACAAAGTTTGCGAGGAGTTACCTTCGCAAAAACGTAATCTGACCGCTGAAGTTCATCACCGATACCGACGAACGCCCGTCTCCAACGTCGCCGACCAGTTTGCGGCCGTCTTGATTCTTAAAATTGCTGTTCCAGAAATCATTCAACGCGATCTTCCGCGCGGGCGAGGCCGCGACCAGGCGAAAGGCCGAGTTTCCGGGGATGCGAATCGTGATATCGCCTTTGTTCGACTTGAACTCGTAGGTACCGCCGCGCGAAAACTCTCCGTCGAAAGTGATGTTGCCGATGACGTTTTGCGCGATCACCTGCGAAGCGCTGATGTTCGTCAACTCGATGTCGCCTTCGGATGAAACGTGCGCGCGCACCAGACCGCCGCTGAGGTTCGAAACGAAGATGTTTCCGCGTCGCGTTTCCAAATCGACGGACGAACTAGCCGGAACTTGCAGTTTGAAATTGATATCGCCGATGTCGCTGCGTCCGCGATTGTCGCTCATCACATCGATCATCAGACACTGATCGACTTGCTTCGGGACCACGTGTGCGTTCTTCGATTCGATGGTGGCGGTAAGACGAATCTCATCCTTGTTCCACGATTCGACGACAACGGTGCCCGAGATGTTGCGCAATTCGACGCGCACATTCTTCCCACCGGGATAGCGCTTGCTGATTTTTTGTTGGGCGTTGACGGTTGCGACTACGGAGAAACAGATAAGTGCGAAAACGAGGCCACCTGCAAACAGGCTGGTAGGTAACAAAGGGCGCCAGGTTAAGAATCTCAATTTCATCGGTGCGGGGCTATTTCTCAAACTCAGGGGCAGACGATCTCAACGCCGATTACAGATCGGAAAAATCTTTCAGGAACTGGAGCTTCTCGTTCATCGCGTCGTTGACCATCTGTTCCGTAAACTCGTCGTGCGGATTTCGCTTCAATTCATCGAGCGAATTCGTCAATCGCTGATCGATAACAAGGAGGCCTCGATCGAACGAGTCGCGCACGTCCTGGCCCCAGCGAGCTTTGTTCAGTTCGATTCGCTGGTTCCAGTAATTGATTACTTGTTGTTGTTGCCAGACCCGATCGTTCACGTCGGACGAAGAAGACGCCTGGAGGACATTGGCTGGAGTGATTGGTCCAGTAGTTCCCCAGCGACGCAGACCGACGACGGTCGCCAGTGAGACCAGCAAAACGATCGCTGCTGTCGCGGCAGTCAACTGTGGCAAAGAAAGTTCCCAACTGTGGCCCATCAGACGGCCTAGAAACGAAGGGCGTCGTTCGTGTTGCGACACTACGGCCTGGCCGCGCTGGTCCGCCTCGATCACGTTTCGAATGCGAAGCCAGAGCGCCTGCTCGTTTGGTGGCGCCTCATACTCGCCGCGACGCGTACGGGCAAAGCCGACGATCGCTGCAACGTCATGGCGCACACTCGTGCAATCCAAACACTCGCTGAGGTGCGTATTGAGAATGGACTCATCGCGCTGGCTGATGCTGCCATCGACTAGATCGTGGATGAGTTCCTGACACGTCTCGCAGTTCATTGCTTACCACCTTCGTCCTGTCGCACTGGCGCGCACACAATAATGAATCCGAACTGTTTTTCGACAGAACCACTTGGTTTTTATCAATCAAGGGAAGACTGCGTAAAGCCGGTTTTCGGTAATGGAAAACCATGGCTGCTAGCTTCGAGGCTATTCGGCCTCCTTCTGTTGCCTGAGAAGTCCGCGCAATTTCATCCTGGCCTTATGTAATTGCGACTTGGACGTCCCGACCGAACAACCCAGCATTTTGGCGATTTCTTCGTGCTCGTGCCCCTCGATGTCATGGAGCGTAAAGACCGTCCGGTAACCGGGCGGCAATTGAGCAATCGCCTTATCGAGCGCGATTCGGTCAACGACCGGCATTGAGTTCGGGTTCTCAGTCCCTTTTACGATTTGAATAGGCGTTTCACCGTCTTCGGTCGTCTGTTCCATGCGCACACCGCGTTTGCGGAAGTGCATGAGCACTTGGTTGACGGTCAGGCGGTGAAGCCAGGTCGTAAAAGCGGATTCGCCCCGAAAGCTGCCGATTTTTCGAAAGAGCTGTATGAAGACCTCCTGAGCGAGGTCCTCCGCCTCCGAGACGTTGCCGGTCATTCGCAGGCACAGCGAATAGACGCGACGATTATGGCGCTGGTAAAGCTGCTCGAAGGCCGCCATATCGCCCTGGGCAGCTTTCTGACCCAGCTCATAGTCTGTCGTTTGCGATGTCTCGGGTTCGGCTGCGGTCACGTGCTCGTCTGCTCGGGCAAGCTGGAAAAAATCTCACAACTTCCGGCTTGTGCGGCACGATTATCACGCTTTCGCCAGTTTCAAGGGAGCGGCACTTTTCCTTCGAACCATCCGCGTGGGGATGCGGTGTCAGGTCCAGTACCCTCAAACGCGGCTGTGATGCAGCGCTTCGAGCGCGTCGTTGCCTTGCCCGACTCTAAATTAGTGATTTCCCTCAGCCGAATCAATACCTTGACGGCTGGATTGCAGGATACGGTCTACGGGTGTTTCTGTCCACAGGCGGTCAGGTCCAGTACGTCCGATCCAGCGAGCGATAGCCGACGGCTTCGGAGACGTGGTTCGAAGTGATCTTGTCGGAGTCTTCGAGGTCGGCGATGGTGCGGCTGACTTTGAGAATGCGGTCGTAGGCGCGGGCTGAGAGGCCAAGGCGCGTCATGGCGCTCTCGAGCATGCGTTCGCTCTGTGAATCGATCTGGCAGTGGGTGCGGATCATACGCGGCGTCATCGCGGCGTTGGCGAAGATCTTGCCGTTCGCGAAGGTCTTCTCGCGTTTGAAACGACGAAGCTGTCGCTGGCGCGCGTTGATTACGCGGTCGCGGATCGTCGACGAGCTGTCGGTCTCGGGCTTGTCATCACCGGCGAGTTCGCGAAACTTCACTGCCGGGACGTCGATGTGAATGTCGATGCGATCGAGCAACGGTCCGGAGATCCGACCCACGTAACGTTGAATCTGCAACGGCGAGCAGCGACACTCGCGCGTCGGGTCATTCCAAAATCCACAAGGACAAGGATTCATCGCGGCCGCGAGCATGAACGACGCCGGAAACGTCAGCGACATCGCCGCGCGGCTGATCGTCACTCGCTGATCCTCCAGTGGCTGACGCAGCACTTCCAGGACACTGCGATCGAATTCAGGCAGCTCGTCGAGAAACAAGACTCCCTGGTGAGCAAGCGAAACCTCTCCCGGACGCGGCACACTTCCCCCACCAATCAATCCCGCATCGCTGATAGTGTGATGTGGAGAACGAAACGGACGTTCAGTAACGAGCCCCGCGCGTCCGGTTAGACCAGCAACGGAATGGATCTTCGTCAACTCCAAGGCGGCGTCAAATTCGAGCGGCGGCATGATCGTCGCGAGACGTTTAGCCAGCATCGTCTTGCCTGAACCCGGTGGGCCAATGAGCAGAATGTTATGCGCGCCCGCGCTGGCGATCTCGAGAGCTCGCTTTGCGGACATTTGTCCACGCACCTCTTTGAAATCGACACTGTAATTTTCGGTGCGGCCCAGGATCTCCGCAGCATCGACCAGCAACGGAGTGGGCGGATGGTCCGAACGCAGATCGGCAACGAGATTGACGGCACTACGCAGGTCCGCAACCGGATACACGTTGATGCCCGAAACGACGGCCGCTTCCTTCGCATTCTCTTCCGGCAGAATCACGTGACGAATCGAGGCCTCGCGAGCGAGGATCGCGATCGGCAGCGCTCCTTTGATCGGGCGTACACGCCCGTCGAGCGAGAGCTCACCAACGCACAACAGATGATTCAGATTGTGTGCTTCGGCGAGATCGCCGTTTGCGCCGAGGATCCCCAGCGCGATCGGCAGATCGAAACTCGCGCCTTCCTTGCGCACGTCGGCAGGGGCGAGATTTATCGTCGTCTTTTGCAGCGGAAAACGGTGGCCGCAGTTTTGAATCGCGGCACGAATGCGTTCGCGCGACTCGCGCACGGCGGCGTCGGGCAGACCGACGATGGTGACGGAACCAACCGGATCGCCATCGCCGCGAGTGGCAGCGAGATCGACTTCGATGTCTACGAGATCGGCATCAATGCCATAAACGGCAGCAGAAAGAGTTCGATAGAGCACGTGAGGAAGCTCCTTGGACTTAATGTGAGGAACACGAATTTAATGAATTACAAATTGTTAGCGACGTCGCGACGGTGCAGCCGTAGTCGCCGGCACCTTGATCTCCTGACCAGCCTTGAGTTCGGCGTCAACCGGAATACCGTTCAACCGCGCAACATCATTCGCATCGAGGTTGCGACCCGCGGCGATGCGCGCGATCGTGTCACCCTTGCGAGCGCGAACCTTGTTGACGCCTGTGCCTGGCTCAGCAGCAGTCGCGGCGTTGTTGGTCGCTCTCACCCACTTGGTGAGTTTCACGTTGCCGTTCGGCACGACGAGCTTCGTGGTCTTGGTTAAATCCACGCCACTGTTCATCGCCTGAAGTTGAGCGACGTTAAGGCCGGTGCGGTTCGCGACGGTTTGCAGGTCTTCACCCGGTGCGACGGAAATAATTCGCGCAGTTTCGCGTCGTTCCGGCGCGATTCGCTGAAGCAACGCGGCAAACTGTTTTGCACGGCCGGCGGGCACGCGCACATCGTAAAAATCGCCGCGCGGTGTGATGTCACGCTTCAATTCCGGATTGAGTGAGCGAATGTAATCGACACTGCTGTCGGTTGCGTCGGCAACGAGCTGCAAGCTGGTTGCGGTCGGAACGCGAACGACGTCGTAGGACCACGGAGCATCTGGCTTGATGCCCTTGAATCCATACTTCTCAGGGTTCTTCGCAATCAGGATCACCGCCAGGATGTTCGGCACGTAGTTGCGAGTCTCCTGCGCGATGTACGGATAAATCATCCAGAAGTTAGCACTGCCGGCCCGCGAGATGGCGCGATCGATGTTGCCTTCGCCGGTGTTGTACGCGGCCATCGCCAGTTCCCAGTTGCCTTTGTAACGCTCGGCAAGCCATTTAAGGTAACGGGCGGAAGCACGGGTCGATTGTTCGATACTGTTGCGTTCGTCGATGTAAGCAGTCTGGCGCAGGTTGAATCTTCGGCCAGTGCTCGGAACGAACTGCCAGAGACCGGAAGCTGACGCCCACGAAACAGCTCGCACCTTCCAAGCGCTTTCGACCTGGCCCAGCCACGTGATGTCCAGCGGCACACCTTCTTCGGCGAAGATCTTGCGCGCTAGCTTCATGAACTGGCCCGACTTACGCAGACCGCTTTCCATCGTCCCTCGGCCACGACCCTGGTAGTAGTTGATGTATCCCTGGATTAGGGGATTCAGCGTGAAAGCGAAGTTTACGTTTCTCTTGGAAGCCTCGAGATCCTCGGCGTCTTTGCTGGTGAAAACGGTTTCATCCGGCCGGAGAACGAGTTTGCTCAACTCATCGAGTGGTGATGGCTCAAACTTTTGATCGCGGAAACCGACCTGCGACGGAGGCGGCGTTTTCGCCTGCTCTTGCGTCTGCGTGTTCTGCGCAACCATCTGCGTCGTCGCGGTGTTCGGTGCGACGATTGGCTGCTGCGTCGGTACTTCTTCGCGATAGATCCGTTCGACTAATTCGAGGTAGTACGTTTGCAGTTTCTGACTCGCTCTTACGTCGAAGCCCGACTCCAAAATGGAGTCGACTGCTTTATCGAATTCCTGACGCGCTTGTTCGCGCTTGCTGTCCTCGAGATTGAGTTTGCCTTTGCGGAAATGATCCTCGGCGCGTGCAATCACCTGCTGGATGCGAGTTTCTGACTGTTCAACTTCAGTTGGAATTGATCGTGCAGATGAAGCGGCGGGGATCTGTGCGTAACTGCTGGCCGCAAAAGCGACGAGCACCGTTAGTAGAGCCACACGGGCCATCAACCGAGGGAAGCTCGTTGACATCAAATTCGTCGTACTCCTTCAAAAGATAGATGCGAATACGCGTGTGACTTTCCGGGAAGGACAATCACAACGGCTGCATTCTTTTTTCAGGTGCGGTATCTAAAGGCTCCTCTATGATTTGGATACTGCAAGACTCAACAAAGGAGCCAAAATCACACTGGAGGTTACCACACGGTTTTTTAGGGTGTCAAACAAATGCCCCTACTATGAAACAACGCCCAATCAGTAACTTTTTCCACCGAAAGTCGCCTCGAGCGTCAGGGTCAAGATGCTTCTCCTGAAGCTGAAGGTTGCGTCGCTCAACGCAAGAATCAGTTTCGTCCGAGGCGACCTAACGGTTTACGGACATATTCTTAACGCCGCCGACCCCTGCCTCGTTGCATAAAATTCCGGCAAGACCTCCGGAAAGCTGCGGAACACCTGTCAAACAGAAAGTACCGATTGCGTACAGCAAGGGGTTCGCATCGATTTCGCAACAGAATGGTTAAGACCTGAAAAGAGCAACTTTTAATGTAATACCACCCTCGTAGTCCCGGATGGAACACGGCTTGCCAAAAATCCCCGGCGAAGTCAGTTTTATTTGGCTCTCTCGAAAATATCGACGAAACAAGTTCCAGGAAAACTATGTCAACAGTCGTAAAAAGAGAAGCGCATATTCACGAATTCCCGAAACCCGTGGAAGTTGCCATTACTCCTTCGAAGTCTCAACTTTTTTTCAATCGCGAACTCAGCCTGCTGGCGTTTCACGCGAGAGTTTTGGAGGAAGCACTCGACCCCAGCAATCCCCTGCTGGAAAAACTGAAGTTCGTTTCAATCTTCTCGTCGAATCTCGACGAGTTTTTCATGATCCGTGTTTCGGGTCTGAAGGAAGAGCTCGAGCAAGGCGTTACTGACGTTTCCGCTGACGGAACGTCTCCGGGCGAACAGTTGAGTCAGATACGCGAGCAGGTCGTTAAGCTCGTTGCCGAGCAGGCGCGCATTTTGCGAGAAGACATCCTGCCGCAGTTGTCCGAAACAGGCGTTCAGCTCGTGTCATACGAGTCGCTCTCGCGACACGAGAAGGAAAACCTGAAAGATTACTTCATTGAGAAAGTCTTTCCGATTCTAACGCCGCTCGCGGTCGATCCGAGTCATCCGTTTCCATATATCTCACCGTTGAGCGTGAACATCGGCTTGATGGTCGAGGCGCCGAAAGAGATGAAGTTGCTGGATCGCGGCAAGTCGCTGCCATCGCGGTTCGTGCGAATCAAAGTTCCATCGAGCGTGCCGAGGCTTGTTCCGATCGGAGTTTCAGGTGCGCGGTTCGTGCTGCTCGACGAGATTATCGAAGCCAACATCGCAGCGCTGTTTCCGGGTATGCATCCCGGCAGCTGTCACCGTTTCCGCGTGACACGCGACGCCGACATCGAGATCCGCGAAGAAGAAGCTGAGGATCTGCTCAGCATGATTCAGATGGAATTGCGGCAACGAAGGTTCGGTACGCCGGTGCGACTGGAAGTCTCGCCCAGCATGCCCCGCGAGATGATCGAGTACCTGATGGAGTCGCTCGGTCTCGAAGCTCAGGACATTTACGTTTTTGATGGACCACTGAACGTTCAGGATCTGATGGCGCTTTATGACGTCGATCGTCCGGATTTGAAAGACGACACTTTCACGCCGGTCCTTCCGGAGTGGTTTGAGTCGTACCCAACGATCTTCGACGCGATCAAAGAACGCGATCGCCTGTTGCACCATCCGTACGACTCGTAC
>DASTOZ010000832.1:0-4216 GCA_035762365.1 Pyrinomonadaceae bacterium
GCTCGTTTCGCAAGGTGAAGATCGAAGTGCGCCGGCCTGACACGCAGATCATTTCTCGCGCGGGTTACTACGCGATACCTCCCGAGGAGATCGTCCTGCTCTCACCTGCCGACAAGAAACTGTTCGACAATTTCGGCGCCATTCAGTCAAACCCCGCGATGCCGGTTTCCGTTTCGTTAAGTCATTTCAGATCGCGAGATGGCCTCTACGTTGTTCCGCTCGCGATTGAGCTTCCGCCTGGAGGCGTGCAGTTCGATCGCAAAGGTGAAAAGCGATCGATGCAGTTGGAAGTGC
This sequence comes from Pyrinomonadaceae bacterium, assembly GCA_035762365.1. Taxonomy (GTDB): domain Bacteria; phylum Acidobacteriota; class Blastocatellia; order Pyrinomonadales; family Pyrinomonadaceae; genus PSRF01. Next base: position 295 of record DASTOZ010000832.1, read on the forward strand.
TCGGAGTCTTGAAGGGCGCGGGAACGATGCTGTCGCGATTGGGCGGCAACTTCGACGTGAACCTGACCGATAGCGAGTACCAGTCGGTCGTCAGCAACAACATTTACTATCGTCAGGATCTGCTGCTCACTCCCGGCGAGTACACGATCGGGTTGATCGTTAAGGACCGTCAATCGGGCAAGATGAGCACGCGTAAAGAGCAATTCGTGTTGCCGGAAATGAGTGAGGAGTTTGCGACGACGGGAGTGGTGCTGAGTCGTTACGTCGCAGCGGCAAACCCGCAATCAGCCGAGCGCGATGTATTTACCATTCGCAACACTTCGATTCGACCATCGGCGGCGCGGCAGTTTCGCGCCACTGATAATCTGGTGATGCTGTTTGGCCTTTATAACGCGGCGAACAGTCCTGACACTGGCAAGCCGATGGTCCGAGTTACGGCGCGGTTGATAAAAGATGGACAACCCGCAACGAAGCCTTTCGATTTCGTGCTGACGGAGATCGAAAACGAACCCGTCCCGCATCTCACGTTTGCCGAGTACATCAAGCTCACCGGAATGACTCCCGGGAATTACACCGTGACGATCGAGTCGAAAGACATGGTCACGAAGAAGCTCGTCAAACAGGAAGCTTCGTTCGTACTCATTCCATAGACGCTTTAAAAACCTTTTCTCTGTTGGCTTCTCGCACGCGGTACGTACATCACAAAGGAAACCTCAAGAGTCCTTCTCTAGTCCTCTAACGGGTCGTCTCCGAGATCGACCCACAGCGACAACTGTTTCGGATCGCGATAGACCACGCTGTACTTCTTCCCGTTCTTCTTTTCCGCGGCGAAGAACTTGTCGAGCCGTTTCTCCCGGTTCGTCAGGTGAATCGTAAACTTGTCCTTCCCGCGGGCCTCCGAGATCATCTGCAACGTCGAGATTTCGGGGTTGCCGAACCGGCCATCGGCGGAAACGACGTAGTGGTCTGCGGTAATCGAGCGGAAAAACTCCGTCGCGACATTGCGATCGCTCCCGTGATGCGGCAGCTTCAAGAGGTCGACGTGAATCTTGCCTGACTTCATCAATCCGGATGATTTCAAGGTGTTCATAACGTCGTCGCCGCGCGAGTCGCCAGTCAACAACATTCTTTTCTTTCCCGCTTCCGCAAGCACGACGATGCTCGACAGATTGAAAACCGATTCGTCGACAAACGCGGCGGCCAGCAACTTCCCCTTCTTGTCAGTCGCCAGTCCCTTCTTCTTCAGGACTTCATTCCACTCCTCCTGCAGCTTCTCGACGCGTTCCTTCACTGGTCCAAGCACCGTAAACTTCAGCCCATCGCCGAGTGTGACCGTCTTCTTTCCCTTCGCCGGCGTGGCTACGAGACCATTGAACGGATCGTTCATACCGAGCGCCAGGAGTTTCGCGTTGTTCCTGACGTCGCGCCCCTGCGTCACACTCGCAGCGAGCGCTGTGCCCTCTCGGCTCAAAGGAAAATCTACCGACGCCGCTTTCCCGGAATTGTGTGCATCGATGGCCGCGCTCAGCGCTTTGATCAGTTCCTGACTATCGTTTCCCACGATGTCGTCAAAAGTGTTGTTCCAGACAGTGAGTATGTCGTACGGCAGCTCTTCGTTATCGTTTTGCTTCTCGACCAGGTCGTCGAGAAACGCGAGCACTCCGTTGACGTGATCGTCGTCGAGATGGCTAACCATCAACATGCGTATCGACAAAGGACCATCGGGACTTCGTGACTCCTTGAGTTCGGCAAGTCGTGGACGCAGGCTGGCGTTGTAAACCCCGGCTGGACCACCATCGATCACGATCAGTTTCGGAGCGTTTGGTTTTCCGTAGTGAAGGAGCAGGGAATCGCCGTGTTTGGCCTGGAGGGCTTCGAGTGTGAATAGCATCGGATCTCCTCGGGTGTTTTGTCAGACAGATTGGAGTGCGCGCAAGGCGTCGACCATGCCTGCGCCCTGGAAGTAACGCTCACGGCCGAGATCCGTCGCGGTCTTGCAGAGAATCTCTTTGATCCGGGCGGGTTTACCCATGAGTTCCGGGTATCTCGCCAACAGTAGAGCAGACGCGCCACTCACGTGCGGCGCCGCCATGCTCGTTCCGTCCATGCGCACTTTCTTGCCATCCGGAATGGTGCTTTCGATCTTTTCTCCCGGGGCTACGAGATCCGGTTTGATTCGTCCATCGCCGGTTGGACCACGACTGGAGAAGTAACTCACGCCGTAAAGATGGGCGCTGTCACGGTGCGTCGCTCCGACTGTGATCACGCTGTCAGTGTTTCCCGGATCGGTAATGCTGATACTGCGATAACCTTCTTCCGGTCCGGTGGTGGTGATGAAATAGAGATAACCATTATTACCGGCAGCGGTAACCACCACCGTCCCCGCGCCGACGAGCCGGTTTGCTTCTTCACATACCGGCGTGCTGCCGCACGCATAGTTCGCAACGTCGTGCCGGATTGACAGGCTTAGATTAACTCCGTGGATCACCATCAGATCTTTGTGTGCATTCAAGTAGCGTACGAACTGCATCGCTGCAATGCAGGAGAACTCGTCGCCCTGGCCTTGATCGTCGAGCACGCGCAAGTCATACAGCTTCATGTCGGGACACACACCCCTGACGGCGTAGTCGCCGGATGATGGGGAATCATCAGTGCGCCAGTCTGCCGCCACGATTCCCGCGACGTGTGTTCCGTGTGAGTGTTTTGGGACGATGTAGTTCTTCTTGTCGTGTGGCACCTCGATCAAGGGCTTCAGCATTTCCCAATCCACCTCGCGTCCACTTTGAAGGCTGCGCCGTAAGTCTTTCACTTTCTGGGCATCTATTCGTTTCATCGCCTTCACGAGAGCAGGCTTCGCCGACGCCATCGCGTTCTCGTCCGCACGCTTATCAGACCTCAGAAGTTGACGAATGACTGTGAAGTCGTAAGTCGCCGTAACGCGAGTATTGAACTCGTTCGGGTCCAGTTTTCCTGCGCGATCGCGGACGCGAAAGGCAGGGTGACGGGCGTCGATGCCGCTGTCGATTATTGCCCAACTGAGTTTGCTGCAGTTGATTTCAAAGAGACGACGCGCCGCATCTGCTTTGACTGCCATCGTCGACCTCGCAATGGAGACGGTGGCGGCACGGTTCCTGGTTATGGTCCAGATTGGCGGCAAGGCCTTCGCGTCAAACGGTTCGAGGCCGGTGATGAGATCGGTACACGCGTCGATGATTTGCTTTGAAGTGGGCGGGCCTTTTCGAGGGCCGCTCGATCGCGCGGCCGCGCCGATGGTGCCAATCACCTTCATCATCCAAATCAGTTGCGGGTCTACTTCTTCTACCAACGTTTCGACTGGCGCGCCGTCAAGCACGCGCGCAATCCCGGCCCTGATCTTTTTGTCGGTAAGAAACAGACGCAACTGCTTGCCATCGCTCTTCCAGACATTGCGCTTCCACCAATCAGTAAGCGGCAACACGACGCGCACCAGCTCGCGAAAACAAAGCCGTACGACGACGGTAGATTGGTTGTAAGCGATGTCTGGTCCACCGTTGTCGTCGCAAGGGAAGTTCGCGGCCGCTGCGGAACCTTCCTCGTGTGCGAGCCGCTCCTCGACGACTTGCGCCACGCGTCCGGGCGAGGCTTCGTAATGCGGATTCAGAAGGAGATCCACCTTGCCTGTCAGCTTTTCGCCAAACTCAAACCACACGTCCGGCAACACCGGAGAATCCTGCGTAAACCGTCGTGAGCCGCCTTCTCCGTAAATCAGTTTTTCGAGATCTCTTCGTTCGATACGTTCGGGTGCTTTTTTCCTGGTTTGTTTCTTTGAGGTCGAGCTTCGGCGTTTGCTACTGGCCATCAACAGTTCTCCTCAGACGGGAAGTGGAACAGCGCGGCGCGCCATCATCACAATCGTTACTCGAAGATTAGATACCTGACGCAG
>DASTOZ010000833.1:0-3169 GCA_035762365.1 Pyrinomonadaceae bacterium
CGATGATCAGGGTGCTGCCTCCGCGGTATTTCTGGTTGCTTCCGGCAGGCACCCAACTCTGCGTGATCTCGACGACGAGATCGAGTCGTTGTTGGCCGTCAGGACCGACACGACGCACCGGGCGCACCGAGTGAACTTCAAACGGCGACAGTTTTCCTTCGACATTTCCGACAGTCAGCGTCTCGTCGTGACTGAACCCGAGCGACCGCGCCTGCTCGTCCGTGAGCTTCTCCTTCAGCCATTTATGGAAAACGACGGCGTTTCGTTTCGAAGATTGGTGCGCGCGGACGCGCTGTGCCTGAAGATCCCACGTCAGCGACATCTGTTTCAAAACTTCGCGAATCCGGAGGTCGATCTCCGGGCTGGCCCAGCAAACGCTCTCGGTCGACAGGTTGCGTACGAACTCGGGATAGATGCCGCGACGACGAAACGCCTGGAGGAAAGCGACGCGATAACCGAGATCGTCGTCGGGAACGAGGTCGCGATCCGCGGTGATGAGCGCGCGCACGTAATCGCCGAAGGTCATGTCCACGGGCGGCGAATAATCGAGCGCGCGAATACAAATGTTCAAGACGTGTTCCGCCGTTTTGCTCGCCTCTTTTGCAAGACGAATGACGAGATCGTGCGGGATGTCGCCGGGCGGCAGAACGCCAGTGCCTCTCGTTGCGAGTCGAACGAGGTCGCTACTTCGTTTGCGGTAAATGTTGAGGAACGCATCGAAGACCGCCGCCACCAACACTGCGCCTCGATCGTGCGCCTCGGTTGCGTTCGTGTAATCCGCGGGCGTGGGCTCCGCTGGTATCCATTGTCCATTCTTCTCGCTGCCGATCGCGCTGCGCAGTGCGCCATACCTGCCGATGCCCTGGCCGAACTGTTGGGCCAGTTCGCCGAGTAGACTCTGCTTGCTCAGATCGCCGCGCGTCCGCGCAATCTGGTGATTGAGCGCTTCGGGAACGGTGAAGTGTTGAAACAGTGCGACGATGTCGGCGAAGGCTTCGTGAAAACCGAGCACGTCGGCATTTGTAGGTTCGCGAAAGCGCCGATGAAGTCCATCGAGCAAGGCGTGCGTGGTCTCATGGGCCACGATGTCGTGCGACAGGCAGCAGAACACTGTCTGACCCGGAAGATTATCGCCCGCATTTTTTTCAGACGCGCGAAAGTAACCAAACAGCAGTGCGTGTTTGTCGGGACTGTAATATGCGTTCGCTTCCCTCAGCGCGTGCGGATAGATGCGCAGGCGGCGCACGAAGTAACTCTCATAACCGTTCTTCGTCTTCACCAGTCGCGGCGCCCACAACGCAACGCGGCCGAGTGCTTGTTCGAAGTGATTGATGGTCTTCATCGCGACGGCGTAGACCATCTGTTGATGGAACTGCGGATTCGCTTCCGATGGACGAAAGCCGCTTTGCGAAAGCGGCCACGGCTGGTTCAGATCGACCGGCGCGTAGCCGGCGCCGGTTGCCGGATCGATGTCGACGACTTCGAGGTATTCGCCGACGGGGCCGGGTTCGAGTTGCTCCCAGCGCACCGGAATAACGGTCTCGTTGATCGACAACGTTTCGAGCTTCGTCGCGGCTAACGGATCGAACGCGAACACTCGCAACGGGCGAGTAACCGGATCACGCTTCGGCGGATTGAGTGCCTGGTCCAGCAACGACGCTTCCGCCGGAGAAAGCTGCCGCGGAACGGAGACCTGCGGACGAGACGCGCGCGCGTGGTTGCCAAGTGCCTCTCGCAACTTCTGTGAAGCGCCAGGTGCGGACGAGAGCGCTTCGGCGAATTTTCGCTTGTCGTGTTCGGACAGGTTGGAGACTTCTTTATCTGAATCGGGAAAGAGTTCTTCGAGCTCTCGAGACTGTTGTGTCAGTTGAAGAGCTTCGAGCTCCAACATGCGCTGCCGCGCATCCGGAGCCGCGATACCAAAGCCGGTAAGCACTCGCAGCAGCGGAAAACTCACCGAGTCTTTCGATTGCTTTACCAGGGCCGCCTCACTGGCAGGATTCTGGGCCAACGCAGGCTTCGCGCGAATCACCCCGCGTCCGAGTCGCGCTTTCAGTGACGGCGAATCCAGCTTAGCCGAGTCGCCGAGCGCTTTTCGCACTGCTTCGACGCGCATCCAGCCTTGCGAATACGCCTCCCACTGCGGCTTGAACTTTTGAATCCACAAGGCGGCGGCTGACGCGACCTGCGGAGTTGCCGACGACGTTCCCTGTCCGTTCCGATCCACCAGTTGGCTGCAACCGATTCTGGCCCAGGGAGTATTCGGACTGTAGGCGGCGAGGGCGGTGACCATCTTGCTGTCTGGTCCATAGTTGCCGGCCATCGTCTTCAGCGGCAGATCGGCGTACGGTTTGCCGTCGGCCATCACGCCGCAGGCGGCCATCACGCGTTTGAAGCGAGCGGGATAGACGATGTTGTGAGTCGGGAAATTGCCGAAGTTATTGCCGGCGGCCGTGACGATAAAAACGCCAAGCTCGTAAAGCGCATTCACCGCATCGGCCCACGCCTGCGAGGCAAGGCCGCCCATGCTCATCGTGATGACGTGCACTCTGGTGTTGGGGTTCTTTGCCAGCGAGTGCACGTAATCGAATGCCTTGGCGATCGAGCTATTCTGAAACAGCACTACGGAGTTAGCGACTCGAACCGGAATAACGTCGAGAAATGCCGCTCCGCCGAGCGGTGCGCCGTCGATCGTCGCGCCCGCAAGTAGAGCGATCGTCGCGGTGCCGTGGCCGAGATTGTTAAGGACGCCGTCGCTGTGATCGGTGGCGTCGTTAGGATTTCCGTCTTCGAAGTTTCGCTGAAGGTCTGTGCGCAGAAACTGCGGCTTTGTGATGTGTGTCGGATCGTATCCCGTGTCGAAGTGCGCGACACAAACGCGGCTGCCGGGTTGGCCCACTTCGTCGCGCGCGAGTTGAAGTTGTGAATGCGCGTCGTCTCTAAACCAGTAGACGCCATCGCCGGTGGGCAGTTTCGGATTTGGTGGTTCCGGCTGATCGCAGGAACGCACGGCCGCGAGCACTTGTTCTGATTCTGTGCCGTAAATCCAACGCTGTTCGAGATCGGGTTCGGCGAACTCGACGGCGCCAACGCCAGCGACGCCCAACCCACCAGTGGTCAGTTCATGACACATGTCCCAGGCGTTAACTTCGTCGCCGTCGGGAGCGGC
>DASTOZ010000834.1:0-6572 GCA_035762365.1 Pyrinomonadaceae bacterium
ACTGGTTTCCGGAAATCGCCACCGCGTTGTAGAGCTCCCGACATTCCGCTTCGGTGAGCGCCATCGGCTTCTCCACGAACACGTGCTTGCCCGCCAGCAAGGCCTCGCGCGCCTGCGAGAAATGATGCTGGTTCCGGCTGAGCACCATCACGACGTCGACCTGCGGATCGTCGAGGACCTGTCGATAGTCGGTGCAGAAGTACGACGCTCCGAATCGCCGCGCGTACGTGTTACCGCGCGCGCCACTTGCCGAACACACAGCATGCAAACTGACGTTCGGTAACTTTTTCAGACTCGGCAGGTGCGCCCATCGCGCGAGGTTTCCCGCCCCTACGAGCGCAACTCGCAGATCCGACTTAGCTCCACGACCCTTCAGATTTACTCTGACCGTGCATTCGCGAGCGCCGTTTCCGTTCACTACAACCGGCTCCGGATAGCGCAACAACACACCCAAACTACTCGCCGTCGGATCCATGACGGTCTTGTACGCCTGCGGCGCATCGTCCAGACGAAACTCATGCGTGATCAACGGCTGAAGATCGACGCGTCCCAGCGCAACCAGGCGCAGGAACTCCTCCATGTTCCGCTTTTCGGTCCAGCGCACGTAGGCGATGGGATAGTCGCGGCCGCGCACTTCGTACTCGGGATCGTAACTACCTGGTCCGTAAGCGCGCGACATGAGGAGCTTGATCTCCTTCATGTACATCTCGCCCCAGGGAAACTCCATCTCGACCGCGCCCACGATCACGATTTTTCCGCGGTCGCGACAGATCTCGAGCGCGAGTTTGCAGGGCGCCGACGACTTCGAAGCCGCCGCGACGATCACGCAGTCAGCGCCCAGGCCGTTTGTTATCGCACTGACGTCTTCAGCAATCGACACGCTGCCGTCAAGACCATGGTCCACTCCGAGCTTCTTCGCCAACTGCACGCGATCCGAACGTAAGTCGATGCCGATCACTCGCGCGCCCTGGAGGCGGGCCAACTGGGCCACCAACTGTCCGACCAAACCCAGACCGATAACCGCGACGACGTCGCCGACGCCGACTTCTGAGATTCTGATCGAGTTGAGCGCGATACTTCCGAGAGTCGTGAAACACGCGTGTTGGAACGGGACCTCTTCAGGGACACGGACGATCAGATTTTGCGAAGCGAGGATCGTCTCGCCGTGGCCGGTTCCCTCACCGCCATAGGCGACGCGGTCGCCGACTTTGAACTCACTGACACTCGGATGCCGTTCCGAAATCACACCCGCGCCGGCGTATCCGAGCGTCGCATACTCCTCAAACTTTGCGCGCACTTCGGCAATCGTCGCGAGCGGCCCCATCGCTTTCACACCGTCCCAGATTTTGCGCAACTGCGACGGGTTCTCGGCTACTTCCTTGATGATTCCCTCGTGAATGCTGGCGCTTTCAGTGCCGCTGCTGATGAGCGAGTACACCGGATTTACGAGCACGTGGTGCGGAGTCACCATCGGCTCGGGAGCTTCGGCTACTACGATATGACTTAATCCTTTGCGAAAAACCTGTTTCATAGGGGAGTTGCGTCTCTAGAGAACTGAATCCGTCTTGGCGACCGGCACGTGTCCTTTCTTGCTGGTGTTGGCGCTTGAAACAACGCCCTGCTCCCTTGCGAGCTCCTGGTAAACGTCGAGCCACTGCTCGCGGATGTACGGCCAGGTGAATTTCTTCGTCGACTCATGCGCGTTGCGCACGAGCCTCAAAGCAAACTCGTTGTCGTTGAGCAGACGAATGGCGGCAGCCGCGAGCGCCTGATGATCGTCGCGATTGACGATCATTCCCGTGACCTCGTTGGTCATGATGTAGGGAATGGCGCCGCCGCCGTCGGTGGTCACGACGTTCAACCCGCAGGCCATGCTTTCGGTCAACGAACTGGGCATGTTGTCGATATTCGTCGCGGAGAGGTAGATGTCGGCCGCATCGTAGAGCGCCGGCATGTCTTCGAACTTCACGAAGCCGATGAACTCCGCGTTGCGAAGTTTGAGATCGCGTGCGAGTGCTTCGAGCTCGCTACGCAGAAAACCGTCCGCGGCAATGGTCAAACGCGCATCGGGGTAGCTCTGCTGAATGATCGCAAACGCGCGCAGCACGCACGGCACGTTGTAAAGCGGTTCGAGCAAACGGCTCGTCAGAAAGACCGGGCGCAATGGAGTCCGCTCGCGATAAGTGAACCGGTCGAGTTCGACGATATTGTGAATCGCACGCGCCCGCAAACCGTAACGCGCGAAGACGTCGACGAGATAACCGGACGGCACGACAACCTCGTCGGCCCACCTGATCGTCGGCACTGCGGTGCGCCACGTTTCGAGATGATCTTCAGCTTCGCCGCTGCGATAGTTCAGGATCGATTTCTTGCCGTACAGCCGCGAGATCGCCAGCGCCGGAATGGCGGACATCGAGTAGGAATAATACGAAGCGCAGAAGATGTGAATGATGTCGTACTTGCGCACGCGCCAGAGCAACAGCGCGATGTAGTACAAGGTCGTCACTATCGTCCGCACGTATTTGATCGACTGCAACTTTCGCAGCACTCCGGGCAATCGCGGATTGTGCGGCAGAAAACTGATCTCGAGACCCGGTTCGGGTTTGAGCCCTTCCATCAAACGCACAGCCTGGCGCGACTGACCACCAAGAATGTCCAGCGAAGGCGCCACCACCAGCACGCGCAGCCGTTTTTGTTTTTCGTTAGCTGACATCAGTTCGGATCTACTCGTGACAACCGCGACACCCAGGCTGGACCCAATCCCAGTAACTCCGTATACAGACTCTCAATACTCTGAAGTTGCTTCACAGTCGAGAACTTTTCATTCACCCGCCGTCTGCCGGATTCGCCCATCGAGCTCGCGGTGTCCTGGTCCAACAACAACGAGATGATATGGCCGGCCATCTGCTCGTGATCGCCGCTGGGCACGAGATAACCCGTCTCCCCGTGAACAACAGCTTCCCGCGCGCCGCCAACGTCCGTGGCGACTACCGGCCGTCCAGCAGCCATGTACTCGAGAATCGCGTTCGAAAAACCTTCCGAGCTCGAGCTCAGGACGCAAACATCGGAGATCGACAGCACCGATCCGACGTCCTGGCAACGCCCGATAAAAAACGTACGGTCCGCGATGCCCAGGCTGCGCGCCAACTCGCGCGTGGCGTCCAGCAACTCGCCCTCGCCGGCGATTATAAACGCCGCGTCGGGCACGCTGTCGTACACCCGTCGGGCTGCCCGCAAAAACGTCGGATGGTCCTTGTAACAGAGGGGCTCAGGTTCGCGGACGTGCGCGCGCATGTTGGCCATAATCGTGACGAAACGCGCCTGTTCCGGCAGTTTCAATGCTCGCAGGATTTCGTTTCTTTCGGATTTGCCGACCGCCGGTTGCACGCGCGCGAGATCGAGTCCGTTGTAAACCGTTCGAACTTTCCGCGCCGGAACGCCTTCGCGAATCAGTTGCTGTCGAACGTCTTCGCAGTTCGCCACCACTGCATGGGCCACGCGGTACGCCGCGCGTTCGACGAAGCGTTGTGTCTCCGGACGGACCGCTGATTCCCTGCGCGACGCGATTCGGACCGGAACACGCGCCAGGGCGGCCGCCGCCATGCCGAAGATGTTCGTGTAAAAGTCGTGCGCATGAACGACGTCGATTTCGTGCCTCTTCAAAAACTGCGCGAAGCGCCGAACCTGCTTAAAAGCATGGAAGTCGTAAAAGCTGTTGAGACGAAACTCGGGAATCTGGCTCAGACCGAGCCGGTTGATCTCGTCGAGCAGCACCCCATCGCGCTCGAGCGTCACGACGAACACGTTGCAGCGCCCGCTCTCCAAAAGCAGTCGCGTTAGCTGCACTGCCTGTCGTTCGGAACCGCCTTGATGAAAACTGCCGATCAGTTGTAGCGCGTTGTATCTCAAATTATTTTGCCAGCACCGCCGCCGCTGCATCTCGCCACCCAAATGGATGGGCCACGGGGGGCATCTCTCGTTGCATAACGCTATCTATGTTTCCCGTACCCCAGTCGCCCGACAACGAGATCTCCTCCGGTCGAGCAGGACAGATGGGCCAACGAAAACGACCAAACGCTTCGCGCACGATGGGCAGCAGATTGGGATCGTAACCAAGCAGGATCGAACCAAACCAGTCGATGCACGCTGCGTTGTTTCCGGCAAACAACAGTCCGAGCGGAAGCGGTTGCGGCGACAGCGGGCCATCACCCTGTCCGGCGACTACGGCATCCGTCAAGTGCACCACGCGACGCTGCGTGTCGTCGACCACCGAGCCATCAGCTTTGCCGTAAAGCAGTATGCGATTCAGATCGAGACCGGTGCGCCAGATCGTATCGTTGCCGCTCCACGATCCCTCGATGCCGAGATTGTCGCCCATCAAATGAAGCACGCGGTTCAGTTGCGTGGCGACACCGCCCCAAATACGGCCCTTCGTGCCGGAGTCAGTCAGGTTCTGCTGATCGGCCGCGTATTCCAGCATCTGTTTGACGCGCGAGTTTCCCGGATAGCAGTCGCCGCCGAGATCCGCGCCGCCGATGCGATGGTGCGGCAAGTACTCCTTGTTGCCGTTGATGCCGATCAGGTTCTTCAGCGCGCAGGTGATCCCGGCCTTCTTGTGCGTCTTGAGTTTGGGAAGATTGATGACAACGTCGGCTTCCAAAATGTCGCGCGCGATCAGGTAACGGTGGCGTCCTTTGCCGTGCGTCCTGGCGAGCAAGCGCGGGTCGTAACAGGTGACGCGAAAGTCGTCTTTGTCGGGTGTTATCGGCTCGAGCAGGCTCTCCGACGCGAGATCGAACAGTACATAGTCTTCTTCGGGAACCTTGTTCTCCTCGGCAACGCGAACGCCGTTGACGTACTGCGACGTCGTGCGGCGAAAGTCTTTCACACCGCGAAAACGAGGATCCGCTTTGCTTCTGCTTTCGGCCCAAACGCCGAGGCCTGTCGTTTTCAGTAAGGCGTCGAAGTCGCACGTTTGCAGCGGCGCATCGCCGACTACAACTTCCGCGGCCTTAGTCTGCAAGGCGGCGTTGACGACGGCTTTAACGACCGACTGGTGCGTGATCATCGGATCCATGCCGCCGGTGCTTTGATTGTGATGCAGTACGAAGTTTGGCTTGATCAGCACGCGCGCGCCGGGCGGGATCAAATCTCCGAATGGCCCATCGCCCTCACGCGCCCAGCCAAGCAATGAACCCAGACGTTCGACCGCACGGCCCATCATCGCGCCGTCCTCTTCGCGATATGCGTCGACGGGCGTTTCGACTAATGCCAGATTCGAGTCGAAATTGGTGCTCATAAATTGAGTTCACTAACCTTGACTTCACTGACCACCGGCCGCCACTTATTCGACTTCGTGCGGACCACGGCTTCTTTTAATTCGATCTTGATCGGCAGGCCTCGCAAATTCAGCTTCAGCGTCTTTTCAATTCCGCTCAAACTCTTTTCATCGAATTCTCGCTGCGGAACGATCTGAAGCTCCACCGAGTAATCGGGACGTTGGACCAGCATAAACTCGCGCACCGGATAGTCTTTGAACATGTGCGGAAACTCGATACCGTGAATCCATCCGCCGTCCGGCAACGAGATACCGTCGAGAGCGCGGCCGATTACTTCCGGCAAAGCTAACGCCGGGCGCCCGGGTTTACTACCTGGACCAAAACGGCCAACGTCGTCGATGCGATAACGAATCATCGGCATCGCGTCAGCTTGCAGCTTCGTGATTAGAATAGGCGATTCCGGTTGTGGCAATTCGGGTTCGACCAGCGTGTATGGCCAGTCGATCGTGAAATCGAGCGTCTCGCCCGGGTTCAACTGAACACCAAGACATCCGGCATCGCGCGACCCGTATCGCTCGTGCACGGAGACGCCAAACGCCTCGCCGATCAACTCCCGGTGCCTCGACCAAAGCTTCTCGCCACCAGTGATCAAACAGCGCGTCGGATAATTCGGCTTGTAACCTTTTTCCAGTATGTGCTCGGCAAGACGGCCCAGGGCACTCGCGTACGCGATGATGGCCGCGGGGCGGAAACGTTCCAGCTCATGGTGATACTCGTCTAGGATCTCAGGCGACAAGCGGAAGCAATCGAACCACCGGACGTTCGTAACAAACGCCTGGTAGCGATCGCGCAGACTGTCTGTCGCCTTCGGATCGAGATGATGTCCCCAGAACAACGCCGTTCTGCTGCCTTCGGGAACACCCAACTTTTCGAAGAAGTGCTCCATGCCGCTGTCGCGCCAGCCGCGTTCGTTTGGTCCCAACCAGATTTCAGTTGGAACGCCGGTCGAGCCGCCGGTGCTGTCTTTTCGTCGCTGATCGGGAGGAACTGAGGAGGAGAGTAGCTGTGATCCAGCTTCACGGACGTCGGCGCGGTTCAGGATCGGAAACGTGGCGAAGTCGTCGAAAGTGAATTCGGAGTAGACGTCGATGTCGTTTCGATCGTAGAGCTCGCGATAGAACGTGGTCTCTTCGTAAGCCTGTCGGACGATGGTGCGGAGTCGTTCCTGGATCCAGTCGAGTCGTCGCTGGTTGGTCCAGCCGGCAGTTTCACGACGAAACCGAAGACCTTCGT